>CAZIYQ010000010.1:0-25245 GCA_964543505.1 uncultured bacterium
AATGCCATCCTCACAACACAATTTGAACTCTCCAAAAGCCAAAGGCTGACCTCCTCATTGGCTTATATCAGTCACCTGCCCGGTGAGTTTGATAACTATCCCTATTATGTTGAGAAGGGCTACGATCTTCTTCAGCAGAACAATTGGGCTTATACTCTTGAAAGTCCTCTGAAAAACAGCCGCAAATTCATGGCAGAGCTACTGTGGCAATACCAACCCCCCGGTAAGATCAATCTGGAGATTTTGCTGAAATATGGCAATTTTCACAATATTTATCTGGAATCCCAAACCGTTCACTTTGATTCGACACTTTTTACCCTAACCGGAACGACGGCCGCCATCTCCGACGGTCATTACGAAACCGTGAGTGCCATCGTAAAGCTGAATTACCAAGTGAGCGCGAATTTGAGTACCCGGTTTTTTGCTGGATATACTGAAAGGATTAGTGGGGATATGGAAAGTCAAGTCCTCTTTTCCAGTGTACCCAATGTGAAGTTTAGCACTAAAACGCAATATTCAAATCCAAATCAATTTTCAATGTGGGTCGAGGCTTCTTGGCAGCAGCACACCCGCTGGCCCGAATATCAGGCACTGCTCAGTGAAAGCGACGGATTTTACAAGGCTGAAATTCCCAGTCAGACAAATATCGATTTGGCTCTTCAAAAAACTTTTTGGCACAAAAAACTGAATGCCTCACTGAGGGTAAGTGATCTGCTCAATCAGAAACTCCAGAGCCATCCCGCAGGGGCAGTCAGGCACCTCAGCCTCTTTATCAAGATTGTTGTTAAAATCCCATAAACTGCAGCTGCTAAATAACAGTTTTGTTGATATTGATGACTGCAGATACCTCAATGGGAAAAAATTTTTCATCCGGAGAATTGAGTTGATAAAAGATTGCATTTAATCTCACTGCAGAACGAGATAAGTATTATCCACAATCCCATAATCTTAATTAAAACACATTTTTGGAACTAACTATATGTTTTATTTGAGACTGATATTTATCCTCTATTTTTAACAGGTTATGTGAGAAATGAAATCTATATGGAACCCTTTCAGATACTATCCACACCAATTGTTACATATTGCAACATAGTATTTATACCATTTTTTGCAAATTAATTTTGTCAGTCGAAAGGTTTTAATTTAGGTTGTGGATAAGTATCCACAGAGATTTTTAGAGCGTTTTGGACCTTGAAATAAGAGCCTTATTTTAGTAGATGCAAACCTGCCGATGGCCTAAAAAGTGTGAGTGGCAAATTGAAGTCAGTTTGTAAATTTGACATAGCGAATTTCACTCTGAAGCGTGATTCATAGTAAATTAAATTTCCCTTTTCACGTTAACCGATTATAATATCAGGATGCGCTTTGAAAGATAAATCAAATACCAAAATGTCAAATTCACTAGATGTGACTGAATTGTCCAATGAGATCAAAAGACATGAAGAGGTTCGGGACTCTCTGCTGGAAACGATCAAGGGACTTTTGTATCTGTTGAAGAATTTTTCGCTGGATCAAAAAGAAATTGACAGCGATAAATTTAAGAAAAATATTGATGCCCTAAGTGATCGTCTCCTATCTGAAGACAAAAGCCTGAAAGTCGATGCAATATTTAAAAAATTCTCAAAACAATTTCTGTCTTACAGCGAAAGTCAGAAGGCCTACATCCGTGACAAAGAAAAAGAACTCCGAGACATCATCGAGCTGCTCACGAAAGCCATTGCTGAGTTGGATGGTGAAAATCTCCTCTTCAATCAAAATATGTATTTACGCAGTGAGAAGCTCGAAGCGATCACTCGACTGGACGATATCAAACTTATCAAGAATTCCCTGAAAGTTGAAATAGGTCATATCAGAGAAACGGTGCGCAATAAACAGGAGCACGATCGCCACCGTGTCGAGACCCTTTCCCGGCAGATCGATCATCTCAAAGATGAATTGGAGAAAGTCAAAACTAAATCCATGACAGATGGTCTCACAGGAATCAATAACCGACAGTCCTTTGATCTTTATATTCGTGAACTGGTGGAGAAGAATTCCATTATCCGACGCTCCTTTGCCATGTTCATTATCGATATTGATGATTTTAAATCAATCAATGATACCCATGGACATCAAATAGGAGACCGCATCCTGATGGCCATGGTAATGAAAAGTAAAGAGTTCATCCGTTCGGAGGATTTCATCGCACGCTACGGTGGTGATGAGTTTATCATCATTCTAAAAGGGGCAACATTGCGCAGTGCCGTAAAAAGAGCCAAACAGATCAGTAAGTCGATAGCAGGTTCTCAGTACCGGGTAGATGACCTTAAGAAGGGTCTGATCATTTCCTTCACGGTCAGTATTGGCGTGAGTGCTTTCAGAAAGGGCGATACTATAACTACATTGATCGAACGGGCGGACCAGGCACTTTATGCTTCAAAGCAAAAGGGGAAAAACGGTGTTGTATCCGAGAAAGATCTGTAGAGCAGGGGGGGTACCGTATTCTGTGTAAACCGTATTTTACAGGTATTGTTCAACACGTTCATCAAAGATGATCGCGAAGTGGTTCATAGCGGCTTTCCCCGCCAAGTCGGGCAAGCAGTCCCTGATTGGCATGGTCCATTTCTTACTGGCATTTCTTAATGCCAAATATAAGATTTTAAACACGGCCTCTTCATTAGGAAAAGATCCTCGGTTTTTTGTCAAAATCACGGGGTTCTTCAGCAAATTTACCCTGATTAGATTCGTTAGCTGCATTTGCCTTAGGGTGGGCGAACTTTTTGATAATTCATATAATTGCCTGAGTGGTTCACCTATCTGTTTTATTCCTGTTACAGCTGCTTAAGTTGAGTGCGCTCGGATTTCCTGCAGAATCTGCTTTTTCAATGATTGGTACGAGTACAGGGAATTGCCTAATTTTTGCCGCAAATATCAGGAGGTATTTTATCATTTGCTGATGACCTGACCGTAATTCCTGCCACCATCCGACGGCAAGCAGGGATTGAACCAAACGGAAAGGCTTTTTTATTCCTGATATAAAAACTTCAAAAGGGAAAAAAGGATCAGATGAAAGAAAACATCATACCCATCATGGAAAACAGCTATCTCAATTTTGCCAAGAATAAGGACAAAAATAAATTTGTGATTCGTGACCGGGTGAAGGATAAAACCATTTTGAGTACGAAAGATTATCACGATGCTATGCGGGTTTTTCTGGACAAATCCAGAGAATATTCCGAAGCTGCCATTGGCGACACGGCGACCGTGAAGGGAATCTCACTCGAAGACCTAATGCGAGGCCTCGAAGTGCTACCCAAAGACACGCTTGTGGATTTTTCAGTCCGTTATGATGCCGCCAAAAATAAATTAAAATTAAGTTAGCTAACAGGAGATGCTGATGCCGAGACAATTCGAAATACTGTATCGTGAAGAGCTGGTACCCAAGACCGTTTTATTTAATGTTTACGCCCCCCTGGCCGCCCGGGCCATGCAGGCAGGGCAATTTGTCATTTTAAGGGTGACCAGCAATGGAGAGAGAATACCTATCTCTATATCCGGCTGGGATTCTGAAAAAGGTACCATCCGCATCATTCTGATGTCAGCTGGGCGCACCTCCACCGAGGCTAACATGCTTCAGGTTGGAGACTGTTTCCAGGATATCGTTGGGCCACTGGGCAGACGTTCGCATGTTGAAAAGCTGGATGGCACCGGCGTGGTCATCGGCGGAGGCTACGGAACGGGAGCCGTTATCCCCACTGCCAGGGATATGAAAGCGCTGAGCAATAAGGTCATCGGTATCATCGGTGCCCGCTCCTCAGATCTGCTGTTGCTTGAAGACGAAATGGCCGAGACCTGTGATGAGGTTTTCATCACGACCAATGACGGCTCAAAAGGGATTCAGGGCTTTGTGACCCATGCCCTTCAGCAGATTGTTGACCGGGAAAAAGTGTCCTATGTGCTGGCGGTGGGACCCGTCCCCATGATGAGAGCGGTTTCCGAGATGACACGTCCCCTGCAGATACAAACCTGGGTTTCTCTCAATGCCATCATGGTGGACGGTACCGGTATGTGCGGCGCCTGCCGCTGCACGGTAGGAGAAAAGACCAAATTTGCCTGCATCCACGGGCCGGATTTCAATGGTCACGAAGTTGACTTCGTCGAGCTTATGGCCCGGCAGAAAATGTTTTTAAAAGAAGAAAAAATTGCCATGGATGCCCTGAAGATTGAGAAGGTTGCCTGATGAACACGCTGAAACCGAAAGAAAGAATGCAAATCCAGCGCAGTGCGATGCCGGAACAGAAACCCGAAGATCGGGTTCACAATTTTTCTGAAGTACCAATGGGATTTGAACCCGAAATAGCAGTCATCGAAGCCTCACGCTGTCTGGATTGCAAAAAACCGGAATGTATTGTGGGCTGTCCGGTGGGGATTGATATCCCTGCATTTCTTGAAAAAATCGTCGATAAAGATTTTGCCGGTGCTGCCGCCAAGATCAGGGAAACCAACTTTCTCCCGGCCATCTGCGGTCGGGTCTGTCCTCAGGATCAACAGTGCGAACTGGTCTGCATCGTCGGGCGAAAAAACAAACCCGTCTCGATTGGCTATCTGGAACGCTTCGTCTCTGACTATGAGCGGGACAATGGACTGCGCTCCACTCCCGAAGTCGCTCCACCCACGGGGCACTCAATGGCCGTTGTCGGAAGCGGCCCGGCTGGACTCACAGCAGCCTACGAATTGAGACGCCGTGGACATGATGTCACTGTTTTTGAAGCTTTCCATCGTGGTGGCGGTGTGCTGGTTTACGGCATCCCCCGTTTCAGGTTGCCGCTGGAAGTGATTGACGAAGACATCCGTGCCCTCGTTGAAATGGGCGTCAAATTTCAATACGATGCAATTGTTGGGAAATCCATGAGTCTGGATGAACTAATGGGGCCTGAATTTGGATTCTCATCGGTTTTCCTCGGTACGGGAGCGGGCCTGCCCAAAATGCTGGGCATCAAGGGTGAAAACCTCAACGGGATCTATTCCGCCAACGAATACCTTACCCGTATTTACATGATGGGCGCACTTCATTTTCCCGATAACGTGACCCCCATCCACCAGGGACATAGAGTGGGTGTGATCGGTGCCGGCAATACGGCGATGGATGTGGCCCGTACCGCTAAACGCATGGGTGCAGAGGCCACCGTTTATTACCGCCGTTCTCGCGAAGAAGCACCCGCTCGTAAAGAAGAACTGCGCCACGCCACCGAAGAATTCATCAATTTCAAATTCCTGACCAATCCCGTGGAGTTCATTGGAGATGAAAACTACACCTTGAAAGCCATCAAATGTGAGGTGATGAGCTTGGCTGAACCGGACGATTCCGGCCGCCGCAAACCCATCGGTACCGGCGAGTTTTTCACCGAAGAAGTGGATACAGTGGTCTTCTCCCTGGGCTGTAATGTGAATCCCATCATCGCCGAGGCCACCCCTGAACTCCAAACCGATAAATGGGGTGTGGTCAGTGCCGACAGGACTACTTTGGAGACCTCTAAAAAAGGCGTGTTTGCCGGAGGCGATATCATCACCGGGGGTGCCAAAGTCATTACCGCTATGGGGCAGGCCAAAACCGCCGCGCAGGCCATGCACGACTATGTGATGAGCCTGGAACCAGCTGAAGTTTAAACCCGACTCCCGGACATAAACACATGAAAATAGAAGTAACACGAACAGGCGAACTCTATGATAAGCTTAAAGAGTTAAAACATCTGGACCGCAGCCAGCTTCAACTTGTGAAAACGGAAGAGGGGATTTTCATTCAGTCCCTGCAGCCCGGCGAAGAGGCGACAGGCCTACTCTTTTCACGCTATGATGACCGGGAACTGGTGATGGCCTTCAGCAGGTTTAAAGAAGAACAATCCGCCAAATAACCCTGAAGATACAACTTTACAGTTGTTTTTTCTAGCAGGGTTCAAGCGAATGCTTTGAACTTAAAAAAACGAATCCGCGACCGATTTGTTTACTCAGTTGGTTTAATTCTCTGCAGGCGTAGGATCGGTCCTTCTTAGCGGAAACCCGCTGCTTACCGGCAGGAACGTCTGGGCAGGCGTGCGGGACTCGAACCCACCAGGGAGCATTATGACCTTTTACTGCTTTTATGAAAGAGTTGGGAAATACCTTTATAATGCTGTTACCACAAAATACGGTACACCCCCAGAGTTGGATTGCTATGGTGATCTTTGTGATAAATGTTGCCCGACAATGGCGGGAATTATTTTTATGCCGGTTTTTATTGGCAGTCAGAATGATTTATAACCTTTACAGAGGGTCAAAAGGAAAAGTTGAGCTGATGAGGTCTTGGTTCCCGCATTTTTCTAACACCTGCTGTCATGCAGGATAGGACTAATTGAGGAAGCCCTAAGTAATAAAATCTTTTGTCGCAAGACCCGGAAATTTACGGCGATTCGCAGGAATTACTTACAGAAAATAGTACCATGAAAATGCGATTTTAAGCACAATGGTTCTGACAGAAAAACCGGGGAGTGCTGATTAGACTAGCTCAGCGGACTCAATTCAGAAGTTCGGTAGGGTGATTATTATGGGCTCTGCTTTGTGATCAGAGCTTTTGAACAGTGATTGAATGTGATGTCAATTGAGGGGGTTGAAAATTTCTGATACCTGTTGATCTTATTTTTCAGGGTCATTACGCACATCATACCAGTAAGCGTCAATAGCTTCTTTTTTATGATTAATAAGAAGATCGAAAGCAAGCTTAGGGTGTCGCACCAGATGCCAATCCCCAAATTGATCAAATTTCCTGCTTGATTTAATAATATGCGCCTTTCTTATCGTTCCATATTTCTTTCCAATAGTCTTTCCATAAGATTTGAGACGACTACAAATATCAATGTCTTCAAGGCACGAAAGAGTTTCATCAAATCCGCCGATAATCTCAAATTCGTTCTTGTAAAACCATAATAAGCCCGCACTCCAAATACCATGTCGTATCGCTGACGGCAGGACGAATAATAAACTGCAAACAATGCCAAGCGAATATCGTTCCTGATATTCTCTGACACCACCCCCTATATATCGATCCGTATTTAACATTTTGACGACTTCTGATAACATGTTGGGGGACATCCAGCTGTCTGCGTCGATAGTGACAATGATATCACCCTTTGCTAAAGAGATACCAGTATTTCGAATATGACTTATGTTTTTTGTCTCATCTTGTACAATTTTACAACCGGCAGCCAGTGCTATTGATTCTGTCTTGTCAGTACAGCGGTTGAGCACTACAATATGTTCATATTCAAATTTTGCAAACTCGGCTGCGGTTTTAACAGATGCAATACACTTGCCAATGTAGTTCTCCTCATTATGAGCCGGTGTGATAATGGAAATCATATTCCCCCTTTTATAAATTGATTACAATAGGTAAAAAGACACATTAATAAACACAAATTTGTATGTCCAATCTTCAATATTTCTATCTAATTTATATCAATAAACCTTTTTAATACCAACCAATTTATAACATATCGCGACCCATGAAGATAATGTCTGTTCCAAATGATCGTGCCAATATTGTTTTATTACCAGCACTTTTTCTATTTAATCTACTGCACTACCTCTGATGCTTTCAAAAAGCGATAACCCGCTACCTTGAGGCGCGGGAGTTCTTTCTGAAGAACGCTCAGCATGGCGGAATGGGTGACATGACCGATTCCAATCACACTACCCCGCTCCCGGGATAGAAAGGCCAGACTGTCCAGCTGCATTAGGATGTGTTCCCGGTCTGGTTGATTGTCCAGAAACAACTGTCGAACCTCTGTTCTAACACCAAAGCGGTGCATGGTCAAAAAGGCTCTGCTTTCGGGATTTGTAAAACTGTCAATGAAATATTTGTCTCGTTTCTTAAGACTGCGGGCCAGATCTTTCATGAGTTGAAGATTTGCGGTAGCTTTTGATCCCTGATGGTTGTTCATGCCCACAGCCATGGGCAGTTGATCCCAGGCGGCAGAGACCCGGGCATCAACTTCATCAGCATTGAGAACATCGGAAAGCAGAAATAGACTTGAATCTTCTTCAGAAGTATCAAAAGGCTCCATGGGCATGTGAACCATTACCTCATAATCAAGGCTATCTGCAATTTTACCAATTCGGGCTGAATAGGGTTTCCCGGGTAGTATGGCTATCGTGATGGGGGTCTCGAGAGAAAGAAAACCAAGGGTCGTATCATCAAGAGCATTCCCAAAATCATCGATGATGATGCAGATATTTCCCAGTGGTGGAGTTTTATCAGCCTCTGAACGCCGACCCAGCAGGATTAATGCAATGAGAACAGCCCCCGCCAGCAGTCCCATTAAAATTCCGCGGGGTATTTTTCTCTCGAAAGATTGCAGGGATAGCATCGGGTTATGGTTTACTGCTCAATAACAGAAAGCGGGAATTTGTGTGTAGGGTATCGACAAGTCCGGCCAAGTCTAAGTGTTCAGAGGAATAGCGCTGCCAATCCTTACGGCCGATGACCGCAAAGCAAGTTGAGTCGGAATGAAACAATCGGGCAAGCTTGTCAGGATCTTCGCTCAGCCAAGGTTCAATATTACGGAGAGATTCAGCAGTCTCAAATTGCAGCTCCCGATCGTGTAGGATGTGCAGGACACGTTTGCCGGTGTAAAACTCCAGAGACGGTAATCTGAGGTGATAGCTGGCAATACAAGCTGGTTCCTGCCAGTTGGCATTAATAATCTTTGCGATGGGTTCAAAATTCTTTGTCTCTCCTTCGAAATATGGTAAGAGAGCCACAATAATGAAAAATAACAGCAGATTGTATCCGCCATAGGTCAAACCCGTCAGCCAGTTTTTCAATCTCCCTTTATAAACTAGGATAATCATGAATAATCCCGGTAGCAACAGCAGGTAAAAGAGAATTCTATGGGATTCCAAGGCCGGCGGCAGGGATGGGATCATTCTTAATAAAAGGCTCAGCGGCAGACCCAGTGCCAGCAGAATATTGACCCATTGGATACCAGAATATCGAGAACTGCTATCCTCTGTAAACCAAGCAGAAACGTATATGGCTAAAAATGGCAAAGCCGGGAGAATATAAGCCGGTAGCTTACTGCCTGAAAATGAGAAGAAAATCGCCGGCACCAAGGTATAATGTAATAACAAAAAGCGAATCGTATCCCTACGACTGCTGGCCCAGTGTTTTAACTGCCTGAAAACGGCCGGGAAATATGCTGTAAACCAGAAAAGCATCCCAACCAGCAGAACGCCCAGATAATAGTATGCGGGTCCGCCCCGATGGTGAACATGGGAAGCAAATCTATCAACTGTCTGAAACACAAGAAAATAATTCAGTAATCCCGGGTTTCGTAAAATCATCAGAATGAACCAGGGCAGCACAACAGCAAGGAGAATCGCCAGGGTTACTATGCCATTTCGCCACGAAATTTTCAAGCGCTTCGCTACCGTGAGTTGATAAGTAAAATAGGGTAGTAAAAAAAATATGAAGGGAATGGGACCCTTGGTCAAAAAGGCTAAACCAAGGAATAGACCGACTCCGGCTGCATTGGCGGCTGTGGATTTTCGCAAATGATTTTTCCAATGAAAATAGATGGCTCCGGTCGTGAAAAAAGTAAGATAAATATCCGTCGTCAGTGCCCGGCTTTGAATTAAGAATAGTGGTGAGGTCAGCAGAATGAAAAAACTCCATGTGGCCGTGGCCGGGGATCGTGGGAACAGCAGCTGACATAATTGAATGGTGAACCAGAGCGTGCCGAGAGCGGCCAGGATCAGAAGCAATTTTCCTGAGAGACCATTTACCCCGAAAATCTTGAAAGCTACTGCAGTCACCCAGTAGGTCAGCGGGGGTTTGTGAAAATGTTTGATCTCCATTAAGCGCGGGGTAACCCAATCGTTGGTCAGGGCCATCTCCCTGGAGATTTCCGCATAACGTGCTTCGCTGGATTCCAGATAAGAACTGCTCCCAAGCTTTATTGTGAGCAGAACAGCAGCGACGAAAAACAGGAGGAGGGAACGGTTCATTGAACTTGCTGGCGTGTTCTCCTGATCAGGACCAGATTTCGAAAATACACGACGAAGCCGAAGGACTGCCCCAAAATGAAGACCGGGTCATGGCGATGGATGGCATAGCTCAGTAAAATGGTAGCGCCTGCAATACTGAAAATCCAAAAGGAGATGGGAATCACAGACTCTTTCTTTTTTTCAGAATAGATCCACTGCAACAGGAAACGCATCGAAAAACACAATTGCCCGATCAGACCAATGGCGATCCAATAATTATTGAAGGCAGGATTTGGTAAATTCATGAATGATCTTCCTTAATTTTATAGTGAATGAAGCGATCCTGCATCCAACGCACTACCAGCAGATCACGCAAACCACTGAGCGCCCTATCCCAGGTTCCGTAATTTGAAACACCTGCGTTACGGGACCGATGGCTGACGGGAATCTCCAGTACGGATGCTCCTTCCATTTTCATGAGAGTCGGCAGGAAACGATGCATGCCTTTAAACATCTTAATTTTTTTCAGGTAGAAAGTCTTCATGATCTTCAGAGAACAACCCGTGTCTTGGATGGTCTCCCGGCTGAGCTTATTTCGAATACCATTAGCGATTTTTGAAGATATTCGTTTGAGCCAAGTATCTCGGCGGGTCTGCCGCCAGCCTGTGATCATATCGTAATTTTTAAGATGGGGTACCATTTTGGTCAGATCTCCCGGGTCATTCTGTAAATCGCTGTCCATGGTGATAACATAGTCACCACACGCAGCCTCAAATCCTGCTGCAAGGGCAGCAGACTGGCCAAAATTACCATCAAAGCGGATCATTCGAAAAGCTTCATTTATTTTGAGATGTTCCCGAATGATGTTGGTGCTGTCATCCCTGCTGCCATCATCCACACAGATGACTTCATAGAGCTGCTTCAATTCTGTCATGACAGTCTCAATCTCTCTGAAAAGTTGCGGCAAATTCTCCGCTTCATTATAGATGGGCAGCACAATGGAGTATATAATCTTATTTTTCATCGCCAATCCTGTTTTACCAATTCAAATTAAGTGGCATTGCCAATATCCCGGCTCTTCTGATGCAGCTAAATTTATACACCACCAGGGTTTTAACACCAGCAAGCAGTTGGGGGAGGGGGAGAACTTTCTTCCTGCTTCCCTTAGAGCATTAATCGGATGTCCAGGAATTGGGGAACACCAAGAAAGGAATTATCATGAAAAGCGACACCGTAGACGACTTCGAAGCGGCGATAGCGAAAACTGAAGCCTGACGACAAGCGGGTTTGATCCGGTGAGACGAGGAGTCCAGCCAGCAAGTCAAAATGTGTCCACCCTTTTGTTAAGCCGCAATTGAAGACACCACCGTGTGCATCATCAAAGGAAAGATCGGCGGCCAGATGAAACCGTGTGCCGGGTTTTTGATAGGTCATCCCAACTCCCAGCGATAGGGGGAGTGATTGCTTCAGGCTGCCAGAGATGGTACCGATATTTTTTATGACAGCACCAACGGAAAATCGCTTTCCAAGTGCTTTGGTAACTCCTCCATCGAGTGTGATAGCAGAAGTTGAGTTGGTATATAATTTTGATAGACTATTGCGCAGGGTCAAGCCAACTTTGCTCCCTTTCAGGCTGAAACCTGTCGTAAAACTGGCGGCAATCCAGTTACTGCTGAAAGTCCCGGGCGGTTCCGTATCAGGAACATCACCCCAGAGCTGTATGCCATCAAGACTCCAGGACTGGAGGGTCAGTAGCAGAGGCCGCTTTTCCCCCCAGAACAGACTCACCTGATTCCCGGAGATATCTCCAATCCAGTTGTTGTGAGAAAATCCCAGTGCAGCATGCTGCTGATTGTAAATGGCGGCTGGATTCGCATAGGGATCTTCAGCCCCGCCGATGCCGCTTCCTGCAAGAGCAAGCGACCGGGCGGTCATGGGGATGTTTAAGGCTTGTGTCCCCAGGGGAAACCCCACAGACAGGAACATCAAGGCCGTGATGATAATACTGCATCTTCTCATTATTATTTTTCCTCTTGCAAACTGAATTTCAAGATTTCCTCTGAGTGGTAATTTACAGCACGAATGAGAAACTCATCAAATGACTAATGCCTTCGCCCTGCTTTCCCGGGTCAAGGGCATAATCGAAGTGAAGATCATTCAATTTCCAGATGGGGTAAACTATCCCGAATCCCAGCGTGTAATCCAAATTAAACTTTTTCTTTCCTGATGTGGATGCCGTATTGCCAGCGGTAAGCCCCCCTCGGAAAAAGATCTTTTCAAACTGCAGGGTTTCAAGACCCAGTCTGAATTCGCCCTCCATGCTGTGTCCCTGCGCTTTAAGGCCTTCGTACTGGCCCAGCAAACGCAGATCGGATCGAGGGGCATAGCTAAACCCCAGGGCGTATTCGGTGGGTAATTTTTCTTCCACAGTTTTTCCATTATTATTCCAGGTGGTCGAGCCCGCCAGATTTGCCAGTTTGAAACCCAAGGTCAACCGGGGATTGGCTGTATAGAGTAAGCCCACATCAAAGGCAATTCCTTTTCCGCTCAAGTCGCCGTTGATGTCATTAAACATGGCTTTCAAGTTGATTCCCGCACGTAGCTCTGGGTTCAGGATTAACCCAAATGAAAGCATCCCATAACTGTCATGCACATCCAAAGTTTCTGTAATGTTACCCTGCAGATCACGGCCTGTGATGTTGCCTGTCCCCGAGCGGAAATAGCTGATGGCCGCCGCCCCTTTCGGAGGAAGTTGTTTGGCAAAACTGATGACCTGGATCGACCTGTCCAGCGAAAGGCTGAACAGGGATGTACCCATTTCAAGCCCTCGGACCGTCGTGACGGCGGCTGGATTTGACAACTGCCGAAAGCCTGGATTCCAGTCTGAAATCAGGGCTCTCGAAAGGGCAATCTCCCAGGCGTTACTGCCATAGCGATAGGGTGCACCGGCATAGCCGCCTCCCATCTCTCCAAAGCCCATACTGCAACCCACCAGGATTAAGGCAACGGGCAAAACTAATCTTAATATTTTTGTTTTCACATTCTTCATCCCCGTTCCCCTCAATTGATGATCAGTAACTTGGTCCAAAATGTCTTTCCACCCTGTTTCAGTTTGCAGAAATAGACCCCGTTGGCTGCAGGATCACCCCAATCGTTGAGTCCATTCCAGATCACCTCACCCTGGTCTCCGCTGTAATGGAAATGATCTGCCCCGAACCATTTAACTTGTGCCATGGCAAAATCAAATATCTGCAGTTTCCCCGGCCCGTTGTCAGCGTAAAAAACAAAGCGCACATGACCTGCATCACCGACGACATTCACATCGTTAAGATAGAAGGGGTTGGGATAGGCGTAAAAGTGTTCTTCGTCTGAAGATGGCTGTGCCGGAACCCAGAAGCGCTGAACCTGCCAGTCGAGGCCGTTATTCTGTGTGGTTGCTACGCCATCCGGAGATCCTGTTACCAGCAGAACCGGCGATGAAAGACGGGCAGAAGCATAAACTGTCTCTGATAAAACTTCGAATCCATCCGGAGAAACCGGCCTTTCATAGCGTTCCCAATGAACGGCGTCCGTTGAATAATAGAGACCATTGTCCGAAGAAAGATATATGAGATCAGCACTGGTTGAAATGGAAAATACTTTTAGTCCCATTGCTTCAATTTGACCAGGTACATTCCAGGTTTCACCGCCGTCATCCGTGTAGCCAACGCCATAGGTTTCACCGCCGCCTGTTGGCCAGGTGGCTGCCCAGACACGCACGAAGGAAACACCATATTCATCTGACAAAATCTGATGGCCAAAGTCGATCACCCAGTTACCGGTAAAACCATCCGTCTGGGCATTGAAATGGCGCCAATCGATACAGCCCGAAGGTGAAACGATCCCTTTGTTGATGCCGGCGGCAGTACCCACCCAGAGGGTGTCTTCTAGACTGTAAACCGCAAAGCCTTTGTGATTATGCGATCCGCCATTTGCAGGATCATTGGGGTTCAGCTCAAACGTGTCGGAATTGATATTGCCGCAGTATTGCAGAGTCTCATTATCCATGGGCAGGGCCACAGCTTCCCAGGGATTGGGGTCTTCTCCTTCGGGAGCCGGTGGATAATTTTGATATTTGAAGCGCCGCAGTCCCCCTGCCCAGCTGGCTGCGTAAACATAATCTCCCTGGATGGCCAAATCGTAAGAGACATTGTTGATCTCGGTGGTAACGGCCAGTTGCTGAAGTACCTGTCCTCCCCAATTAAATGGGATATAACTCGGGCTGTCATGCGGAGCCACATACTGGGGTTTATAATTCCAGGTCGCACCTCCATCCAGAGAATAACTGATACCGGATCCTGCCGGATGATATTCACCAGTAGCAAACTCCTGCATAGCTCCGGATACGGCAACCACATCTCCGCTCACGGCAAGGCCTGGATTACCACCCTGAGGCAGGGTGTAGAAATCCGGATCAAAAGTTTGAAAATCAAGACTGCCATCCGGGAGCACATTGGCATAAGCCAGTCCGCCACTGGTACCAAAATAGAGCACCTCATCATCCTGCCCGGAAAGAATATCAACAACACTGTTGCTGGGGAGACCCTGAAAAGAAGCGGCATCCAGTTCGCGATTTCCCTTGGATAGGGCGAAGCGGGAGGGTATCTGCATGAAGGCAATGGATGTTATTAGTGCAATTAAAGTGATTATTTTCTGCATCAGCAATCCTCCGGACAAGTATCGGCATCTTCGGCTCCGGCCTGACATTCTCCATCACCGCAGCTCACAATTTCAAGAACAATATCTGATTCAGTTGCTACGTGATTGCTCCCGTCCTTCACCAGAAAGCTAAAAAGGGCAATCCCTGTTTTACCGCATCCACCGGCACCATCGTCAACAGGCCGCATGGGGATTGAAGTCGTATAAACCAGATGCCCATCACTATTGGTGTGAGAGTAGGTCATCTGCCAGGTGGGGTCGGATTGATAATTTTCATCTTGGGGATCAGGATTGTAATTCCCTTCGCAGTCCACTGTGAGAAAATCAATATTGATGTAATAGCGCAGATATTTTATATCGTCCGGTCCATTGGGGTCGTCGATGATCACCGTAATATTCAAATCCGTCCAGCTGGAAGGATCGAGTGAGTAGATTTCCGGCATCTCCACAGAAATGATGGATGGGGGAAACTCTTCTTCAATGACTGTGGTAGAGGTTTGTGTCAGCTCCTCACCACTGGCCGTATAAGCCATGCCCTTAATGAGATAAGCTCCAAAAACGAGGGGTAGCTGAGGCATCGACAGAATGGAATAAATTCCGTTGCCCGGCAGCATATCGCCCCCGGTACCGTCATCGTGCAGGCTAAAAGCTTCCGTCAGTTGATTGTCAGGCAGCGTGTACAGCTCGACCCGTACCGAATCAATCATATCGGATGTCCCCTCCGGCAACAATTCGACCTGCAGGAAAACTTCCGTCGTTTCCTGGTCATAATCCAGAAAGATATTTCCGATCTCAGGCTGAGTACTGTTCACCGATGTCGTTGGCAAGTCGCAGGCTGCGCAGAGCAGCAGAAGCAGAATGGTTAGTATTTTCTTCATAAGTGTGAATTTCTTTTAAGTGATTAAATGTTTAAGTCCATGCGGATCCATTCCCCCTTATGTGCGGTGTGCCCCGGTGTAAGCCCCAGTGAAAGGCAAAGCTCTGTTATGCTGGTTTCGTCTGTCTCTAAGAGACCGGATAGGATGATCGGCTGTTTTAATCCCGCTAATTTTGGCAGCAGCATTTTGATGACCCTGAAATTGACATTGGCAAGGATCAGATCCTTTGAAAAATCGTCCCATTCGAGAATGTCGCTAATATGCAGAAGCCCTGCCGAAGGGATATCGTTGAGGGCAAAGTTTTCGTGAAAATTATCCCGGCAATCCTCATCGAATTCGACACAACTGATCTTCCCTGAACTCATTTTCAGGGCAGCGAGTGCCAGGATTCCACTGCCGCTGCCCACATCCAGAACGGTCATGCCCGCCTTGAGATACATCAGCAGAGCTTCGAGCATGAGAAAAGTGGTCTCGTGGTGACCCGTTCCGAAAGCCATCCCCGGCTTTATACGGATGAGCACATCCGCCCGGGAGTTCTCATCCCAATCCGGTACGACCAGTATTTTCCCACAGACGGATACGGGCGTAAAATTGTCTTTCCAGGCCAAATGCCAGGGTTCGGAATTTCTTTTCAACCAAGTGTAACGGAAAGAAAAACGCTCCCTGTATTCACCCAAATAGCCATCAATCTTTGCTTGAAGCTCGGGTTGAAAAAAATAACAGGATTGCTCTTCTTCGTCTATGGACCCGAGGCAATCAGCCATGAACCCGGCAGCGAGGATCTCACGAATGGAACGGGCGGCGGTGAGCTGTAGCTCATACCAGAATTTATCAGGAGTACTCATGGGCGATAGCGGGCATTTTCTGTATAAATGAGAGTTGTCATTACGGTTCCAACCGCTTCGAGGCTCGAGGCAGAACATTTGTCAGCGGTGTCTTCAATTGTGTGCCAGTAGTTTTTCCCGGCTGAAGGATACTCGAAATCAATGATATCGACGGCAGGGATTTTGGTTTCTTCCCACAGAACCCTGTGATCATCGATGATGGCCTTGCCTACTTTATCCCTGAACTGGCTGTATCCCAGATCGGCGGCGGTTTTCCAGATTTTTTGGACAACATCGGGTGCCTGCATGTAAGAATAGGGTTCGATGAGAAATTCCTGTTGAGCATCTCCCACCATATCGAGGCAGATGGCATAGCGCGGATAGGGCCGCTGTAATTTTTTGGCAAATTCCCTTGTACCCATTCCCCAGCTTTCCAAATTGCCGGCAACACCCATATCTTCACCGTCCTCAAAGAGCAGATCAACACCGATCTCTACCGGATTGTTGTGCAATATCTCCGCCAGAATCATTAGTACTGCAATGCCGCTGGCACCATCGTTGGCACCAATAATGGGTTTGCTCTGATTCTCAAACAAGGTATCCTGATCGGCAATCTCCCTGGAATCCCAGTGAGCCAGCAGGAGAATGCGGTATTCTGCAGCGGGATTGAATCTTGCAAACAGATTGGTCAGCTCCACCGGTTTATGATGCATGGGATGCTCCACTACTTCCAGCTGAACCTGAAGTTCATCTGCAAGAGGTTTGAGAAATTTCTCAAAATAAACAGCGAGAGAGTCATGGGCTTTTGTTCCCGGATAACGGGGTCCAAACTCACATTGCGTTTTAAGGTAGTCATAGGATTTCTGCCCGTCAAAATAGGGCACACCCTGGGCAGATAGAACTGCTGCCGTCATTATTGTAAAAAGTAAAAGTAAACACTCTCTGATTTTCATCATTACCCCTGAATCAATATGCGAACATTGAAACCAAAATTTTTATCAACACTCCGTCCACTGTTATTTTGACGAATTGTATAGGTGAAATGTACACCTCCTGACACAAATTTTGTAAAGCTATAATTAAGATTTGGTTTCAAGCTGATGTTTTTCTGTCGATCCGTCTGTGAGAATGCCCCTTCATAGGTAGGGCGGTTAAAGGTTTTGGTATCATCAAATTGGATATTCATGGTGAATTTCAGATCGTTTGAAATATCGAAATCCCGGAAGAAAAAGACGGGTATTTTCAATCCGCCCTTCATGTTGTACTTCAAAGTGCTTGAAATAGAAGTCTGAACATTTTTGTCCGTGGAAGCGCCACTGTTGCTGAGCGTCGTCGTGTATTTATAGTTCATACTGATATCGATGGGTTTTTTACCGAGAGTTTTTGTGTTAATACCAATTAACGGTGAGAAGGATCTGGAATAATTATCCGTTGTGAGTTCGCCATCCTGAACAGACCAGCTGCGGTCGCCTGTGTAATTGTGGGACAGGGACACGGATTTGAATAATTTTTTAAGAAATGGTAATTTTTCAAGCCCCGAAACACTGGTGCTCCAGGTGGGGACCGGAATTCCCTTATCACCCCGATCTCCCAATGGGAAAAATGAATTTTTACGAGTTACCGTTTTCTGACTATTGACATCCGACACAGTTTTATCAACCAAATACTGCACATTAAAAGTGAGATTTCGAAACAGCACTACACCCGTTTTCAAGGTCAGTGTATTTTTGAATTGATTGTTCGAAGAAGTGGTGGACCCTTCGTAGGTGGTCAAATAAGGATCGTTATTCATTCCCAATCTGAACCAGATACTCGGCATACCGATCCGGTTAGAGAAAGTGAAATTTTTACTGGTTTTGTACGTGACGTTCACATTCTGCATTTTTGACGCAGCTTTATGTATTGGTTTCAGTATGGCCACCAAAATTGGATTTTTTACCTGGAAGCTGGGGGTTTGAGAGCTCGACCTCGAAGGCGTCCTGCCTCGACGCCCGCGGCCTGACTGTCGGCTCGACTTCGGAGCATCGGCAGGTTTGTAGATCATCTCGATCATATTTTGCAGATTAAAATTGCTGGAGTAGTCAAAGGATCTTTTCGATGTGATCGTTGCCGCATTGACCGTGTCAACCTGCGAACTGCGATTCCATGAATAAGAAAGATTATATTTTAATTTCGGCTTCAGCCATTTCATGAATTCCGGTGAAAATGAGTTGTTCAGGTTTTCAGTGATTGATTCTATGCGCCCCGGTGACAGCTGGGCAAGAGCCTTCATTTTATGGTTATAAAAATCCTCGAGATTACTCTGAATGTCTTTGCCATACTGTGTAGAAAGACTCTTTGTGAGCTTATAATTCAAATTGAAATGTCTCGTCATCCTCAGGGTTCCGGCAGGGTCTGTAACCGTGCCGTTGCGGTAATAGGTCACCTTCTTATTATCTTCAAGTGACACAGAAGCATCCAGACTTGAAGGCGACCAGTAAATCCTTGAGTCTTCCATTACTCTGCCGATGAGCGGCACCTTTTTCATGAAAGTGAGAGGTTTAAAAAAATGATCTGTAAAGGTGAGTGCATATTTGCCGCTGAACTTATAATTCTGCGATTTTTCACTCGAGATCAGGGTAGTGGATTTCTGGGATAAGACAGCAGAAATGTTTTGAATGGACAGACGATCAAGGGTGTATTTGGTAAACCAATTTTCACTGCGTGTATTTTTGCTGAATCTGGTGGACAGGCTCAGGCTTTCAGTAATATTTTTAATTGAATCCGGGGCCTCAATGAAATTCCCAACCAGGATATCTGTCCCGGTTCTGTATTTGGGCGAAGATTGATTATGACTGTAATTCATCGTTACAGGTGTTTTGATGCCCCAACTGTTTGGCAGGAATACACTGGGGTTAAATTTAGTGCTGATGGAAAAATTTCTGGAATTGCCACCGGTCCCAAGGCGCTCACGGAGCGAATGGAAATTTGCATCCATTCGTGAATAGGTTGTCGAGATATCCAGCATGTCAGCCAGTTTTAGGCTGCCCTGTAAACGCAGAGCCCGGCCGCGTTCTTTTTTGACATTGGTCATTCTCAGTTCATCCACGAGCACCTTGCCGTAAACGGTTTCATCCGAAACATTTTGCACGCCCAGCTGAACATATTTGATACGGTTGATGGCGGGTTCACCTTTAATACGGATTTTCTCAACGAGAGTCGAATCCCCATTATCCAGAGTCTCATAAATTGACCATTCCCAGCGATCGAGTTCTTCATTATAATTGTCTGGTGGTGGATCGAAAGTACCATTGAAGTTTGAATCGGTAAAAGGCTCGGAGATTTCCCCGAGGTCGTGCAATCCGTTGGCCTCATTTTCATCGGGGCCAGGATACCCCTGGTCCTCGGGGCAGAGACCATCCAGACCGCAATCGAGCCAATCAAAAACAGCATTCCCCTGAAGCCCACCAGGATTGAGCAACTCATCATAATCATCGCCGTTGGGGTCAAGCATACTGCAAGTGGTGCAGCCATTGAGCTCCCAATACAGTGAACCATAGATGGTCAGTGTGTCCCAAGTGGCTTCCACAAAGGCTAAAGAATCGAGATTTCCATCAAATAGTGAGTCCAGCAGGGCGAGATAGGTGAAGCCCTGAGGCAGAGCTCCTCCGCCCCCGTCTTCATAAGCATTCATCACACTGTCCAGACCGGTATCCTGTGTGGAAAGCATTTCGTCGAGAGAGCCAATGCTCAATTTTCGGCGGGCCAATTCTGCAAGGTCGATATTGATATGGTTTCTTTCATCCCAGTCCGGATAGATGGGTTTAACCACTTCGTAATAATTGCCGTCCCGGCCGAATTGCATGACCATTTGAACAGCAGAACCCTGTTGACTGTTCCATGAATCACTACCCCCAACCGGATCCCCAAAAACATACATTTCCATGTTATTATAGGCGAAGAAACTTTGATTATTAGCATTATTGTCCTGCCGCAGATTCTTTTTTATGGAGACAATATGTTCAGGCGGCAGCCCTGCTTCCGGATTGCCGGGGTCATCCTCAAACAGCAGGACCAGAGATTGCTCTCTCGTCCGAATGCCGTTCACAGCATCATATTCACCCTGCACGCCATCGGGAGGATGGTAGTCCGAATTTTCATCGGTATTGGCCACAGCAACTGCAAAAGAGGAATCCGCCGTAAAGGCGAGAGAATCCACATGGGCAATCCCCAGTTCTTTCCATTCATTTGAGACGAGCTCAAGCTTTGCTATCCCTATTAGATTAGTTGACTCTGAGGGATCAGCCGGTTCGACACCATCCACCCAGAGCCTGAAATTAGGGACCGCACTCCATACCACATCGCCCGTTCCGGCCGTCTGAAAATCACTCAGCATAACGCGATAAAGCCGCCAGGTTTTAACACCGTCTGAGTTAACCGTTGAGCTGATCTCTTCATCCATTAAGGGTCTCAGACTGTAGGTAAAATAATTATTTTCAAAATCCGGGGCTTCGTTGCCGTCCAGGTCCTCCGTGTCCGGAATTCTGGAACCCAGCATAAGGCTGTTCCCTTCGGTCCCATCCACATGATCGTAGTCATATGAACCTGATGTATAGGCCCAGTTGTCGCCATTTGGGTCTTCGGGGTCCACACCGGAAGAAGTATTGATGGGATTTGTGCCATGGTCCGCATAAGTGTATCCCGGTGGGAGACAATCCCCAAAGCCATTCTCACGCTCATCGGTGCAGCCGTCTATCCCAATATCTTCTCCTTCATCGAGGACTCCATTACCAAACTGACCGCTCACCGGAATATCCTCGGTGTTTAAATCTCCATTATCGTTGGTGTCTTCACTGATGTAACCAATATCAATATGCAACGTCAGTGTGGAATCGACCACGTCAACCGGATTTAACCAAATATCGAGATATTTACTATCGGACTGGTTTTGTTCACTCGTATAAAGGGCAGTTGTGATCCCATTCCACATTTCTGGATCTTCAACATCGCTTTGGAACATGGTTTTCAATACCATTATTCGAGTCGTATTGTTGTTGGCTTGTGCGGATGTTTCCTGATTAGGCCAAATATCAGAGGTTGGGATATCCTGATAGGGATTGTACCAGATCATTTTGCCGCGGTGAGTGATGTCCTTGCCTACTGGTGGCGCTGAGAGTTGCCAGGTCTTCTGCATGATGCTTGGAGAAGTCGTGCGTTTTGAAGATTCAAAATCATCTATAAAAGCATGCCCCAGCGGATTTGGATTGGGATAGACTTCAGCCAATTCGCCTTCAATGGAAAAACTCGACGGCTGATTGGTTTCTACGAGTGGCAGCCAATCAACAGCTTTGGTCAGAAAATCGAGATTATTGTTGCTGTATCGCCCGTTGAAATCCCAGATGAAATTTCTCACCGGCTCATAACCCACATCCACTTTTTCATCCACAATCGTCTGATTGTAATACATCCCAACCAATCCCATATGAAAATTATCACTAAGTTCAAGCTGCAGGGCAGTACCGGCCAGTACTTTCTGGTCAAAGGATAGAAATTCATTTTCCTGGAAAGTGATTTTTACGTTGGAGGTGGGATTGGTACATTCCGGGCAGTCTATGAAATTTACATTCCCGCTAAAATAATCGATGTTGTAATTGATATCTTTTTTCATCAGCCGGCCATTGACCCTGATCTCTTCACTGCCCTCAACGATCATGAAAGCGTCCAGACTAATGCTGGAACTGTTCTGTGTCGTTTTTACTTTGATTGAAAAGCGGTTCTCAGAGGCAATATCCTGACTCGTGGTTGAGAAATACATGGCGGGACCGGAGTCATTTTCGTCGGCCCAGTCACCATCGGCATCGTCCAGGGGAACCAGGGCATTCAAATCAGGACTGTTTATACCCCAGTAAACATATTGTGACGGATCTGATATTGGATTGTAAAATTGATCGACCACATCGCCGGCCTGGTTTGTGCGCGGCGAAGCATCATAGGCAAAAGGCAGGTGTTCGGGGAAGAAAAGTTCACCGTATTCATAGTTGATGAAAACACGATCAACAATCCCATCCCCGCCTGGTATTTCGTTGGAATTTTCATCAAGGTTATCCAGACCGAAAATATTCAAAAAAGACAGCCCGCTGGCGGCAATGGGATCCTGTCCTGTTCCGCTCTCCGTGTCAATGATCTCCAACTCAAGTCCATTGGGAACGATATTGGTAGCCCCGAGATAATAGACATTTTTGAACATCAAAGGCCAGGTATCATCAGCTGGTGTAGTGCTGTGGTTGGGTTTTATAAGCTTGAGGGTAATATCCTGCCCGGGTGTATATTCTCCGTCACCGTTTGTATCCGAGTAACCGTCTGCATCATCCCATAGATCATTATTATTTACATCTATGAAAATTAAACTCTGGTCGGGACTATAGGTCGCATTGAGTTCATTTCCGTAAATATCCAGCTCTTCGCCGGAGTCGTAGCTAGCGCTGCTATCTTCATCAAAAAACCAGCCACCGGTTTGATCACCGGAACTGATTTCAAATGTGAAATAAAGGCCGATTTCTTCGCCTGCATCATAAGCGCTGTTTCCGTTCAAATCATCATACCAACCGTGCAGGGGCAGGTCATAGAGGTAGTTCCCGCTCCCAACATACAGGCTGTCTTCAGCCGGATCCCATTGACCATTGTTATTGAGGTCATTGGTGATTGGTTCACCACTGTTGATGTAGTTGAAATCCCCCACCGCCTGGGGAGGATCCGAAAAAATATATGTACCGCTTGTGTTGTTGTAGCTGTCTATGGTGTAGCCGATACCAATAGCCTCCGTTGAATTGGAGGTTTTCAGGCGAACCCAACCGGCCAGCTGATCAATTTCGTAATCCTGATCTTTAATCATCAGTGTCCATCTGCCGCTTTCCGAATCCCCATTCCCTTGATCGGAAGGATCGAGATAGGCGGTACCCGTGATGGATCCGTTCTGATCCGTTTTGTAAAGATTCACTCTGCCAATGACATAGGTGGTGTCAATCACATGCCAGTCATTGGTGGTTAAGGGATAAAACATATTCTTAAAGGTCTCATCAATGAAAAAGTAAAAATCTTTACGAAAATCGCTGTCTTTCACGGTATAATCTTCGGCGGCATTGCCGCCGCTCACAGTGCGTGAAGACTGACGGACCTGTTCACGTGATAGGATGGTTGTGATCTTCAGCGGCCCCAGCTGGTGGAGTAGTTTCACACCAAACAGTCCTTCACTCTTTGCGCCGCCGCCATTGACGAATTGTGTAGAGGGCAGTGATAATCCAATGTTCCCTGCTTCACCGGATTGCCAGATATCATCTTCTTTGCCGGCGTACTTTAAGCGCAGGTTATTTTCCCAGGCGAAGTCAGCCTCTGAATTCTGATTGACCAGAATCGATAGCCGATCACCGATCGTGCCCTTAATATCGAACTGCTGTTTTTGGTTGATACTGAGGTCCCACGATTTGTTGTCCTGCTGATTCAGTGCGATCCCGTCTTTGTTTTGCAGGATAAGGGAACCGTCAATATTAATACTCCCTTTGATTACGAGATTAACATTTGTGCCCCCTACGGTGGTATTCAAAATGCTGATGCCCGCGTTGCTGCTGCCCGGTTTGATGCGCTGGGGCTTGGTCAGTTTGTCAATCTGTTTCTGCCGGAACTGTTGATATTGGTTTTGTCTCAGGGCTTTTTCGTGGTACCAATCCAGTTCCATTACAGAGCCAATGAGAATGGGGTATCCCTGATGTGTCTTACTGATGATCAGGATTCCGGGCAGATTACCGGGTTTGATAACGGTTCGGATGGAATCTACTTTTTCAGACTCTTTGCGGTGCAGATTGGGATCTACAAAATGATTATTCCACAGTGAATCACTGGTAATGAGGACCAGGGTTCTGGGTTTTGCACTGAAGGGTTTGAAGATATGGTGAACCAGATCTGTATGGGATAGGGGGAAGGTCACCGGACTGGCATCAGATTGGCCGGGATACAACAATCCCTGCAAGACCAGGACAGTCAGCATTAAATAAATAAAGCGGAGACTGAAACCAGTCTTCCTCAAATTAGCACCACGATTTAACTAACACCATAGTAACAGTGTTTCGCCGGCTAACTCCTATCGCTATTTTGAAGTGGATTTTCTATGGGGTCGGCAATAAGCTGCTCCAGAAGAATTTTCATTTTTCTGAAGGCCTTGCCGCGATGTGAAATTTTACTTTTTTCTGTAGTTGTCATTTCTGCAAATGTTTTGCCCAATTGAGGGATATAAAATACGGGGTCATAACCAAAACCACCAACACCTTTTCTCTCGTTAATAATACGGCCTTCTACGACGCCTTTTTCCAATAGTTCCCTGGCACCATCCACATAGGCAATGGCTGTTAAAAATCTTGCCGAACGCTCTGTATTTGGCACTGTTTTTAATTTGGTGAGCAGCTTTTCAACATTGTCATCATAACTGGCATTTTCTCCGGCATAGCGGCCTGTCTTTACCCCGGGCTTTCCGCCCAGGCAATTGACTTCCAGTCCCGTATCATCGGCCAGGGCAGGCAGGCCTGTCCTGTGATGAACCGTGCGCGCTTTGATGAGAGCGTTCTCTGCAAGGGTGCTGCCCGTCTCGGGAATCTCACCGATTTGAGGGAAATCATCCAGTATTTTAATGGTTATCCCTAACGGTTCCAGCAGCGGCAGGAGCTCAGTAAGTTTGTCTTTATTATGTGTGGCGAGCACGATGATCATTGATCGAATCCCTTTCATGAGCCTAAAATTAAGGCTGTTGATGACTTCAGCTTAGATTATTAAAATTTTTTAATGGTCGGTTATGGAAACCTATAATAAATTTGCCCGCT
>CAZIYQ010000011.1:0-21248 GCA_964543505.1 uncultured bacterium
GGTAAAATTTCGTTCCGGAGACGGCGTAATATTACAAAGTTTCAAATATAAATGAAATTATTATTTACAGCAGAATATTTTTTTGAGGATAATTATCAAATTGAAGACAGCCTTGTAGAGCAGTCTGTTCAGGTTTGACAGCATATCAACGGGCTTTACCGAGTCGGGAGTGAAAAATATTTTCCGCAATATTGTCATTTTTCACCATCGAGTAAGTGCTGTAAATTTCGGGTCATTATGGCAGACTTTAAAGTACATTCCGCCTTCGAACCATCAGGGGATCAACCCAAATCCATTGCAGAACTTGTTCGTTGTGTTCAATCCGGAGACGAGCATCAGGTGCTTTTGGGCATCACCGGCTCGGGCAAAACCTTCACCATGGCCAAGGTCATCGAACAGATCGGAAAACCGACGTTGATCCTGTCGCACAACAAAACCCTGGCCGCACAGCTCTACGGCGAATTCAAATCTCTCTTTCCGCAAAACGCCGTTGAATTTTTCATCTCCTATTACGATTATTACCAGCCTGAAGCCTATCTGCCGGTGACGGATACGTTTATCGAAAAAGATTCCTCGGTGGATGAGGAAATCGATCGTTTGCGTCTGCGGGCCACCGCTGCCCTGATGAGCCGGCGGGATGTGATCATCGTTGCCAGCGTTAGTTGTATCTACGGTATTGGCTCCCCGGAAGAGTACAGCCGCATGGTGGTTCCTTTACAAGTTGGCGAGACCATCAATCTAAAAAAAACCATGCATCAACTGGTGGAAATTCACTACGGCCGTAATGACCTGGTGCTGGAACCGAAGGTCTTTCGACTGAGAGGGGATGTATTGGAGATCTTTCCGGCCTATGAGGAGCATGCCATTCGGGTGGAGCTTTTTGGCGAACAGATCGAGAGTATTCAGGCCTTCGACCCGCTCACCGGTGAAATCATCAAAGAGCTGCAGAGTACTTACATTTTTCCGGCCAAACATTTCGTCACCAGCCGTGAAAACCTGAATCGTGCCATGGAAGACATCCGCACCGAGCTGGGTGTCAATTTAGACCAATTGCGCAGGGAGGATAAACTGCTGGAAGCTCAACGGTTGGAGCAGCGAACCCTCTTTGACCTGGAGATGATGACGGAGCTGGGCTATTGCTCGGGAATTGAAAATTATTCCCGTCATCTCGATGGGCGGGTCGAAGGAGAGCGCCCCAACACACTGATGGATTTTTTCCCCGATGATTATCTCATGTTTGTGGATGAATCCCATGTTTCTATCCCGCAGATCCGGGCCATGTACAAAGGCGACCGCTCCCGGAAAATGAATCTCGTGGAATACGGGTTTCGATTGCCTTCGGCTCTCGACAACCGACCCATGAAGTTCGAAGATTTTGAGAAACGGGTCAATCAAATTATTTATGTTTCGGCAACGCCTGCAGACTATGAATTGGAGAAGACCAAGGGCGTGATCGTAGAGCAGATCATCAGACCGACGGGTCTGCTGGACCCTGATATCATCGTCAAACCCAGCAAAGGCCAGATCGATGATCTCATAGGCGAAGTCAAAACGGTTATCGCCAGAAATGAAAGAGTGCTCATTACCACGCTTACCAAAAGAATGGCCGAGGACCTGACCGAATATCTCATGGGCGTCAACATCGCCAGCCGTTACATACACCATAAAACCGAGACCATCGAACGCATAAAAATACTGCGCTCACTCAGACTCGCTGAGTTTGATGTTTTGGTGGGGATCAATCTCCTGCGCGAAGGTCTCGATCTGCCGGAAGTCTCCAAGGTGATCGTATTGGATGCGGATAAAGAGGGATTCCTGCGTTCCAAATCATCCCTGATGCAGGTTGCCGGCAGGGCAGCCAGGAATGTCCACGGCAGCGTCATCTTTTATGCAGACAGGATCACCCGATCCATGAAATATGTTATGGACGAAACCAGCCGACGCAGACAAGTCCAGACGGAGTATAATAAGACGCATGGGATTACACCGGAAACCATTTACAAATCTCTCGAAGATATCAAACTTTCGACGGCCGTGGCTGACGAAAAACAAGATTATGTGCCTTCCGAAAAATTTGATCCGAACCAAGCGAATCTCGCTGAAATGGAAGTAGAGGAAATACTGGAAGAATTGAAGCGAAAAATGCTCAAATGTGCCAGGGAGCTGCAATTTGAAGAAGCGGCCATCCTGCGCGACAGAATTTCAGAGATCGAAAAGCAAACAACCCCGCTGCAGGTCTCAAAACAGCATGGATAAACAGAGGAACGATTCACCGTGGAAAAGATGATCATTCTCGTGTTGGGGAGCGGCGGCAGAGAACATGCCCTCATTAACTCTTTGGCACGGGAAACTAGCGTCGCCAAACTGTTCTGCGCCCCGGGGAATGGGGGTACGGCTCTTGAAGCCACCAATGTTCCCTTGGACCTCCTGGATAATGAGGCCATCCTTGACTTTGTCGAGCGTGAAGCTATTGATCTTACGGTGGTGGGTCCCGAAGCCCCTCTCGATAATGGGGTAGTAGATTACCTGCAAAGAGCCGGCAAGCTCGTATTCGGTCCCACAAAACGGGCTGCCAGGCTGGAATCCAGCAAGCTGTTCACACGCCGACTGCTTGAAAAATATGAGGTGCCACAGCCCTGCTACCGTGCCTGCACAAATGCTGATGAGGTCAGGTCAGCCGTAGATGAATTGGGGTTCCCGGTGGTTTTAAAAGCGGATGGGCTTGCCGCCGGAAAAGGCGTTTTCATCTGCACATCACAGACGGACTTTGACCTTGCTCTGCATACCCTGTTAGAAGGAAAGACCCTCGGCAGTGCCGCCAACCGTATCTCGGTGGAGGAATGCCTGATCGGTGAAGAATTATCTGTCTTTGCGATTTGTGACGGAACCCGCCATGTAATCTTGAATTCAGCCCAGGATCATAAAAGGGCTTTTGATGGTGACAGGGGTCCCAACACCGGCGGGATGGGTGCTTATTCACCGACACCTCTCTCAACCGACATATTGCTGCAGAAGGTCAGCGCTGAAATCTTTAATCCTGTGTTGCAGGCGATGGAACTCGAAGGCTGCCCTTTTACGGGAATATTATATGCAGGACTCATGATCGTTGATGAGAGTCCCCATGTGATCGAATTTAATGTACGTCTCGGAGACCCCGAAGCCCAGGTGGTTCTGCCCTTGCTGGAGTCGTCCCTGCTGGATCTCATCTTGGCCGCTGTCCGGGGAGATCTTCAGGATGCTGAAGTACGGGTTTCCAATAAAACTGCCGTAACGGTGGTTCTGGCATCGGAGGGTTATCCCGGAAAATATGAAAAGGGAATCCCCATCTATGGCTTGGGAAATATCCCCGCAGATCAGGTATTTCATGCCGGTACGGTGCTGAAGACTGATGGCTATTTTACCAGTGGCGGACGAGTCTTGAATGCGCTGGGGTTCGGGGTTGACCTGGACTCGGCAATTCGGAATGCCTACGAAATAGCCGATAAAATTGAGTTCAAGGGTAAGTTTTGCAGGTCAGATATTGGCCGGAGAGGGTTAAGTTATCTGAAGGTAAATAAAAATGATTGATATTGAAAAAATTCAAAAATCTGTTGGGATCATCGGCGAGAGCGAACCCATCCGGGACATGCTGCTGTTGATCGGCCAGGTAGCCGACACCGATATATCCGTACTGATTGATGGTCCATCCGGGGCCGGAAAAGAAATGGTGGCCAAAGCCATCCACAAAAACAGCCGCCGAAAATTTGAACCCATGATCACGGTCAATTGCGGAGCCATCCCGGCAGGTATCATCGAAAGCGAACTTTTCGGACACAAAAAAGGCTCCTTTACCGGTGCCCATGAAGAACGAAAGGGCTATTTTGAAGCCGCCGATAGAGGGACCATCTTTCTGGATGAAATTGGCGAAACTCCGCTGGAGACCCAGGCTAAATTGCTGCGAGTCATCGAAGAGGGCGAATTCATGCGCGTGGGTGACACCAAAACCCGTAAAGTGGACGTTCGCATCGTGGCCGCCACCAATCGTGATCTTGCCGATGACGTGGTTCAGGAGCGCTTCCGCAAAGATCTGTATTTTCGATTGAAAACGGTGACCGTTAGGGTTCCGTCTCTGAAAGATCATCCATCAGACATTCATCTTTATGTCGAACGCTTCGGGTTGATCTTCTGTGCGAAAAATGACATAGCCTTTAAGGGCTTTACTACCGATGCACTGCGGCTACTGCAAAGTCACCACTGGCCCGGCAACATCCGTGAATTAAAAAACATGGTGGAGAGTCTGGTCGTAATGAACAGGGGAGAGCGCATCAACGAAGAAATGGTCATGAAAGCCCTGGGACGCACATCAGAACAATTGAATACCAATCTTCCGGTGGTTATCGACGGAGAATCTGATAAAATAGAAAGAGAGCTCATCCTGAGACAATTGCTGTTTCTTCGACAGGATGTCAATGAAATCAAACAGTTCCTGTTTACCGGCAGAGGATCTTCGGCGCAACCCATTCCACCTTCCAATCCGGCACTCTATTTGCCGCCTCCGACCCAATCCTCTTTAACTGGTATTTCGGACGGGAAAACACAGACAGACATCGAAGATGGAAAGATCAACGCCGTTGAAGACTTCGCGGTGGGTGAGGTGACCATGAAGGAGCTCGAACATGAAATGATCGCTCGAACCCTCGAGAAATTCAATCAGAATCGGCGTAAAACCGCCAAAGCTCTGGATATTTCAGAACGAACTCTTTACCGCAAAATTGTTGAATATGGAATTACCAAAAATTAATTCTGAATATTGGGATAAAATCAGGTTTGATAGATGACGATTAAAAATACTTTTAAACTAACTGCCGGCATGAGCCTGCTGATATTTTGCATTTCAGCTTGTGGATATTATTCCCTTAAAGGGTCCCTGCCGGCGAATATTTCCAGCGTCTCGATTTCACCGGTCATCAATGAGACGGGCGAATTTGGCGTCGGTGAAGCTGTAACCGAACAGATCTCGGAATTGCTAATTCAGGAAAATGTACTTGATTTGACCAGTGAAGATCTGGCAGACAGCCGGCTGAACATTACCGTCACTTCAGTGAAAGATGAACCTTATACCTACACCGCCCCGGAAAATACGGATTATGAGCAGGTGGAGGAGTGGCGGATCACCATCAATGCCAAGGTTGTCTGGTATGATTTGACGGTTGATGAGGCTCTCTTCGATATCACAAAAAAAGAATGGGGAGCCTACGGGATAGGTGTTGACATTGGCAGCGACGGCATCGATAATGATGGTGATCTGCTCATCGACAGTGAAGATGATGATGAATATGGCTCACCGAGAGAAAGCGCATTGCGCCTGGCCATTAAAAAATTATCTGAAGATATCATCAGCGAAGTGACTTCGACCTGGTGAGCAGGGTTTGGCAAATATTCGGTTTGATCCGGGGTCGCCGGGATAAAATCTGCTGATATGATCGAGCCAGACCAGGGGTTTCAGGACAATTTCTAAAAGAATTTATTAACACAAAATTGAGAAAGTAATGCAAACAGAATTAATTAAACGGATCAGCAAATTCGAAGGCAAAACGGTTCAGGTGAACGGTTGGGTCTACAACACGAGGCGAAGCGGTAAAATCGGATTTTTACTCTTGCGGGACGGCACCGGCATTCTCCAGGGAATTGTAATAAAAAATGACGTTGGTGAAGAAAAATTTGAAGAGTTCAAGCGCCTGACACAGGAAAGTTCTCTTTCAGTCGTGGGGAAAATTGTTCTAAACGAGAGAGCCCCGGGAGGCCATGAAATGCAGGTGGAGGATTTTACCATCCATCAGCTGAGTTTGGACTATCCCATTACGCCCAAGGAGCACGGCACTGATTTTCTCATGAACCATCGTCATTTGTGGCTGCGCTCACAGCGGCAGGTAGCCATCTTGCGCATCCGGCATGAGATTATCAAAGCCACGCGCGATTTCTTTGATTCCCATGATTTCACGCTTATGGATACACCCATCCTTACCCCCAACGCTGCCGAAGGGACAACGACACTTTTTGAGACCGAATATTTCGGCCAGAAGGCCTATCTCGCCCAGACCGGACAATTGTATGGAGAAGCCAATGCCATGGCCACAGGACGCCAATATAACTTTGGCCCGACTTTCAGGGCGGAAAAAAGCAAAACCCGGCGGCATCTCATCGAATTCTGGATGGTAGAGCCCGAGATAGCCTACTGTGATATCGATGAGAACATGCAGTGGGCAGAGCGGATGCTGGAATTCATCATCGCCAGAGTCGTGGAGCATCGCAAACCCGAACTGGCAATCCTCGAGCGGGATGCTGCCCTGCTGGAACGCATCAAGGCACCCTTCCCGAGGATCAGTTACACCGAATGTGTGGATTTGCTCAACAGGGCGGGGAAGGAGTTCAGCTGGGGTGATGACTTTGGCGCCCCCGAAGAGACTTTCATTTCAGAACAATTCGATAAACCGGTCATGGTGCATCGTTTCCCCACCGAGATCAAGGCTTTTTATATGAAAAGAGACCCGGAAAATGAAAAAGTCGTACTGGGGATGGATGTGCTGGCGCCCGAAGGCTACGGTGAGATTATCGGCGGTGCCGAACGCGAAGCGGATTATGAGACGCTGTTAAAAAGGATTGAAGACGAAGGACTACCGCGGGAAGATTTTGAATGGTATCTTGATCTAAGACGCTACGGTTCGGTTCCTCATGCCGGTTTCGGTATGGGTATTGAGCGGCTGGTGGCCTGGGTCTGCAAGTTACCCCATCTACGGGAGGCGATCCCCTTTCCCCGCATGCTGGGCAGGATGACCCCCTGACATGAAAATTGCTGTGGCCCAGCTGAATCCCACTGTCGGCGCACTCGAAGAAAATGCGAAACAGATTCTGCGGGTCATCGCCGATTATCGCAAAATTGCGGATCTCATCGTTTTTCCCGAGATGATGCTCACCGGCTATCCGCCACAGGATTTGCTGCTGGAGAATCGTTTCATTACCCGAATGGAACAGAAGCTGCAGCAAATTGCAACCCAATGCACTGCAATTCCCCTCATCGTGGGAGCGATCAGGCGGGTTGATGGGAAACTTTACAACACAGCAGCGGTACTGGCCGGTGGTGAGATCATGGCCTGGCGGGACAAATCGCTGCTGCCCACCTACGATGTTTTTGACGAAGCGCGCTACTTCGAGCCAGCTCGGGAGGTTGAGCCTCTGACCCTGGAAATAGCCGGTCGTTCCTTTACCATTGGTATCGAGATCTGCGAAGATCTGTGGGACCAGGATTATTCGCTGAAAGTCACCGAGAAATTGGTCCGGAGCGGGGCAGACCTGATCCTGAACATATCGGCTTCTCCCTTTAGTGTTGATCGACTCGATGAAAGAATGCAGACGGTCATGAGTAAAGTTGATCAATTTAAAAAGCCATTTCTGTACTGTAATCTGGTGGGTGCCCAGGATGAACTCGTTTTCGATGGGGGCTCCTTCTTTATCGATGGAAACGGACAATTATCGGGGTTGGCACCTCAATTTAAGAGCGGTGCGTATCTCATCGATACTGATGAGCCCGCAACCGTAAATAAACCGGTCCTGTCCAAAGAGGAACAGATATTCAGAGCGCTTTCCCTCGGGGTCAGCGATTACTTTCGCAAAACCGGTCATACTAAAGCCGTCCTCGGTTTGAGCGGTGGGATAGATTCTGCGCTGGTGGCCGTCATCGCCGCCCATGCCCTGGGGAAAGAGCATGTCCTCGGTATCACAATGCCATCGGTCTATTCGTCCGGTCACAGTGTGACGGATTCCCGGAAGCTGGCTGAAAATCTCGGTATCGAATTTGAGGAAATCCCGATAAAGCAGATCAATGAGGAGATGCTCACGGCTCTGAAACCTGTTTTCAGCGGAACGCAGGCCGGACTTGCCGAAGAGAATCTGCAGGCCCGCATTCGCGGCGGGCTGCTAATGGCCGTGGCCAACAAGCGCAATGCCCTGTTGCTGAATACCGGGAACAAAACGGAAACGGCCCTGGGTTACTGCACGCTTTACGGTGATATGTGCGGCGCTATCGGTGTGATCAGTGATCTCAATAAACTGCAGGTCTATGCCGTCGCCCGCTGGTACAACCGACAGCACGGGGCTGATATTATCCCGCAAAATACGCTCACCAAGCCTCCTTCGGCAGAACTAAAACCCGACCAGGTGGATCCCTTTGACTACAATTTGATCGCCCCTCTGGTGGATGAAATCGTCACCGGGAATAAACATCTCACCGAACTGGTGAAACAGGGCTATGATCGTACGATGGTGGCAGAGGTCTTAAAGATAATCCGACTCAACGAATACAAACGCCGCCAGGCTGCCCCGGGCATTCGTATCTCCCGTAAAGCCTTTGGAGTGGGCCGCTGTTACCCCATTGTGAATGGTTTTGGTGAGTGAAATGCGGATAATAAAAAGGTCAGATGATTAGACCGACATATTCACAGCCTGCAGTAACGAAGGTTTATTTTAATAGGATCATCTTTTGCGTCGAACTGAAATCGCCTGCTTCCAATCGAACAAAATAGATTCCCGAAGGATTTTGATTTGCATCCCACTGTATTAGGTAATCCCCGGCTTCAAACCATTCATTCGCAAGTGTCTCTACCGGTACTCCCTGCAGGTTGAAGACGGTGAGCTGCAGCTGTCCCCGCACCGGAACGCTAAAGCGGATATTTGTTACAGGATTAAATGGATTGGGATAGACCGGTGCAAGTTTATATTCCATGGCAATGTCGTTCTCATCATTGGCCAATGTACTGCCGGAAGACCCTATTGTGAACATACCGAAGGAGTCGATGTAACCGGAGGTGATGCTGCCCTGGCATTCCATGGAATTTGTGCAGGGGTCGGGGTCCCAGTAACCGGATTGACCCAGGTCATCCCATGCGGCGGTAGCACTGTTCCACTCGGCAACTCGCAGATCGAAGATATTATCAGCAAGGCGCCACATCTCGCTGGGATAGCAGGGCGCACCATCTGTACCCCAGTGCAGGGTTACCAGTGCATTGCCGCTTCCGGCGCTGCGGTCCAGCTGCCAGTATTCCCGTCTTTGAATTCGGGTCAGATCTGAACTGCCCGTGTTTGTCTGACCGTGGTCTCCCATGTAATATTCGGCCACAAAAGTATTGGCTGAACTGGTCTGTATCTCGAGGGGACGGACCTGTGCGGTTGTGCCGTTGACATCACCGATTGGGAAGGAAAAATTATCGGAGTAGGCCGGTGTTTCTTTTGCCAGGGGACCATCCACAAAAGTACTGCAGCCGGTTGCCGTGAGTGAAAAGATACCTGTTGCTCCAATAGTCAGCAGATTCGTCATCGTGGTGTGGATCTGGCCGCTCACGAGGATAAAACTCCCGTCAACCCTGCCGGAGCCGCTGCCGCTGAAATTCAGATCACCACCATCCATCGTGAGCGTATTGCCGTTGGGTACGGTGAGCGTCCCTTTGACATCCCACTCATCCGTTAAGGTAAGTCCTGCTACCCCATTGTTGATCTGCACATCGAAGAGTGTATAGAGACTGGTTCCGTCAACAGATTGTTGAGTATCTCCGCTGAATGAGGTGCTCCCGCCTGACGCTGTAAAGCTCCCGCAGCTGTAAAAATCACCTTTAACGGTCAGATTGCTGGCGGAATTGGTCAAAGCACCACCGGAAGTTAACTCGATGTCGGCAAGGGTGATGTCCGTATCAAGAGTGATCGAATGGCCCAACGTCACCATAGCGCCAATGCTGTTGGGGACTGTGTTGCTGAGCCAGGTTGCCGGAGAACTCCAGTTACCGTCGGCCACCGTGACAAAGGGAATGGGAGCTGTAGAGGCCAGCCATTCCGTGCCAGACATATTGGTGAGAGTTCCGTCATTGCCGTTACCGCTTACATCAGTGGCGGAAAGCCCGCTTGTTTCATTCATTTGCCAGTAAGCCACCAAATTGGCAGGGATAAGCGTAATTTCACGATGCATGTTTTGCTGCAGCTGGACTTGTGTGCGGACTTCATTCCATATTCTGAGTTCATCAATAACACCTTCAAACGGGTTTGGATTACTCGATTGGCCGTCATGAAACAGAGTTTTACCATCGACAGATGCGATACCTATGTCATCTTTATGTTTCTTTATCCTTGATCCTTCTCCGCTGCCATAAAGCTGACCATCAAGATAGGCTGTGAATACATCCGGTAATACTGTGCCATTGCCGTCCAGAACCAGGGCAACATGATGCCACTGGCCTGAATTAATAGCTGTGGTTGAGAGAAAAGTACCTGTCCAGTTTGGTGAATGGTTAGATTGTGAAAATCCACCCACATACAGACTGTTATCAAAGATGTAGATGTTCAGTCCTTTCTTTCTACCACCCTCCTCATAGATTACTTGCTTCCTTGAATTGATGGATTTGTCGACGACTTTAAACCAGCATTCAATTGTGCGCTGATTGACAGTCATTTTATTGATCAAATGACTATCGGGAACATCAATACGATCATCTACACCGTCAAAAGCCAGGGCATTCCCACCGATGGCGTTGTTATTACAATCCTGATAAGCATACATCAGGGAAAACAAAATGAAAATGAGTGATATTTTACTCATTGCTCCTATTCCTCCGTGAAAAGTTATAAATTTTTAACATCTTTATTCAATTTTATGGAATGTTTTCATGGCAAATACCGTGCTGAATTACGATAGTCTATATTTTACAATATTTTACGGATGAATATTGTTAATACCGTTCCCCCGAGGCACTGATATTATCAAAAACAGATCAAATTGTAAGGAATATATGACAGTCGCTTGAGTGCGGATAAATTTATTCATAAAAATCAACAGAATAACTTAATTTCTACTACCATTCCAATGAGGAATTTTGCGCAAAGCCTGAGTATATTCAGGAGTTAGTAGAGAGTGAAGTTCTTTTGAGCTGTGTTTTATTACGGAATATCTCATTGACTCAGCTTGGAAACGCCATCGGTCCTGGGTCGATAAATTGTTGTGAAATCAATCTACAAATTTTTATGCAGTACGCCTGTCATGAAACTCCTGCCTCTGCTGGTGGGGAGCATATTGCTGGCCCGGCATTTTCAGCTCCCCCAGGGTGCACTCCTTTGCCTGCTTGCGGTGGGGATTCTGATTCTTACCACTTCAAAATACGGTATTGCGATCCCGCTGATCTTTTTTACGGCCATGCAGCTGCGCTGGGAATCAGCCTGTACCCGGCCCACACCCGATCTCGATTTTGATGCTGATTACCGCATAACGGCGGTGGTCAAATCTGTGAAAAAAACTCCCTACGATCTGAAAGTAGAGCTTTCTCCGGTAGGTGAGAAATGGAATGCACTGGCAAGATTTGATTTGAAAAACGATTTCCTCCCTGGGGATACTGTAACCTTTACAGCAAAACTGATCAAACCCGATCCCGCCCGAAATCCAGGTGCTTTTAACTACAGAGACTACCTGAACAGGCAGGGAATTGTGCTTATCACCGATGGCAAAGCTGCACTGCTAGACCAGCGGTCCGGAGGCTGGTCACCCAATCGTCAGTTAGCTCTTCGACGAAAGCAGATCGGTGTGGTCATTGATCAAACAATCGATCCACCCTTTAACGGCGTCATGAAAGGATTGTTATTGGGAGAACGAGGTGAAATCGACCCTGATATCAGGGCAAGATTTCAGCAGATCGGGGTGGTGCACATCCTGGCCGTCTCTGGGCTGCATGTGGGCTTCATTCTGCTGATTCTCACTCTCGTTGGAAAAACAATGCGATTGAACGAAGGTCTTCGCACGAGCTTGATCATTTTGGGACTCATCTTTTATATGGGGCTCACCGGATATCCGTCCAGTGTGGTTCGGGCGGGGATCATGGCGATTTTGTACGTCACCGGAAAATACCTCGAGAAAGAGGTCAATCCCTGGAATATTATCGGTGTCACGGCTTTTTTAATTTTGCTCTGGAAACCGGACGAGTTGTTTTCCCCGGCCTTCCAGCTGTCTTTCGGTGCCGTTGCTGGCATCTTGTTCATTTATCCACGACTGCAGCAGTGGGAAGCAGTTTCCTCCCGCTGGAAGCGCCTGCGGCAGGTGAGGGTACTGCGGCTGGCAACAGACCTGATGGGTCTTTCGCTTGGAGCTCAAATGGGGACTTTCATTCCGGTCATGCTGCTCTTCAGAACCTTCCCGGTATGGGGTCTGATGGCCAATCTTTTTATCGTGCCGCTGACGGGTTTGGCCGTCACCTCTGGCATCCTTACGATTGCGGCGTATTATATTCATCCCTTTTTGGGGGCAAGTTATGGCGGGACGGCCTGGGGGTTTCTGTATGTAATGAATATGATTAGTAAATTCTTCAGTGCGTTGCCCTTCGGTTCACTTCCATTGGGGAAGCTGACACTTGTGGATGCCGCCGCGTTGCTGGTGTTCATCTTTTGTGTGATCTCCCCGGCCAAACGCTATTGGTCACGGCTGGTGATGGCGGCATTGGCGGTCTTCATCATTTTCCAGTGGCAGCAGGTTTTCGCACACCGGGATATTCGGCTGACTTTTCTGGATGTGGGGCAGGGGGATTGCAGCATTATCGAAGATGGAGACCATGAGATCATCATCGACAGCGGCTATGCCGGATTTGGGAAGGATTATGGGCAGAGAGTACTGCTCCCCTATTTGAAATACAGGGGGATCACCCATGTAGATCTGCTCATCCTCACCCATCCTCATGCAGATCACATTGGAGGAGCGGTCAGCCTGTTGAATACTATGAAGGTTTCCACACTTTGGGAGCCACAGACGATAAGCCATTCCAAACTCACAAAAGAAGTACAGCAGGCTGCGCTGAAAGCGGGTTGCAAGATAGACGCTCCAAGTCCCGGTAATGTATATCAATTGGGCGATGTAAAATTGACGATTCTCTATCCGGACAGCCTAACTTCCGTCAATTCAAAAAACCTGAACAATACGTCGCTCGTCGTGAAAGTTGACATTGTGGGTAAATCTTTTTTGTTCATGGGGGATGCGGAGTTACCTGTGGAAGAGCGACTTGACGGACTGAGTTTGATTAAAAATATGGACTTGGTGAAGATCGGACATCATGGTTCCACGACCAGTTCGGGAGAGGCCTTTGTGGAGAAAACCAGGCCAGCAATGGGCATTGTTTCCGTCGGAAAAGGCAATAAATTTGGGCATCCCGCCCCTGCTGTGATCCATCGCTGGGAAAGTGTGGGGTCTCGTATTTATGAGACCGAAAAAGACGGGGCAGTCACGGTTATTCCCGGAAAGACGGGGCTTCAAGTGAGTACGATGTTGGGGGGTGCTGCTGATAAAATATTCAAAGTTCGATGAGTTTTTCCCTGATGGCCTGGCGAATGAGTTCCGGCAGTGACCGGACGCCAAGTTTCCTCATCAGATTTTGGCGATGATGCTCTGCGGTACGGGGACTGATGAACAAATGGTCTGCAATTTGCCGGGTTGATAAACCTTCACTCACTAAGGTCAGCACTTCCCGTTCTCTGGGGGTAAGAACATCGAAAGTGGATTGAAAATGTTCGTGGCCAGCCCCCCTCGTGAATGCCCTAATAATCTCACCGGATAAAAGGGGCGTGATATAGTGTCGGCCCTGACTGACGTTCCTGATCGCAGCAATAATTTCGTCGTCCAGACAATCTTTTAATACATATGCTGAAACACCGGAGGAGATCGCCTGATAGACATATTCTTCATTTTTGTGGACAGTCAGGATGATAATATGAATGCCAGGCCAGCGGCTGAGAATTTCAGCGGAGAGTTCAATCCCCCGCATACCAGGGAGACCAATGTCCAGAATTACGATATCAGGGGCAAAATGATTCAGTAATTCAAGAGCTTCCAGGCCGTCTCCTGATTCGCAGATGACCGAATAGGAGTGTTCTTCCAGAATGTGTCGCAATCCACTGCGCAGAATGGCATGGTCATCCACGAGCATAAGTTTTGGTTTGTTTTTTAATCTTTTTACACGGAGGAGAGTCATTTCGGATTTGTTCTTTTCAATATGCGTGTTGTAATGATCACCGTCGTTCCCTCACCCGTTTTAGTTTTGACAACCAAGCTGCACTTTAACATATTAGACCTCTGGTAGAGATCCTTGAGTCCTCCCAGGTGTTCCGGGCTTGACCGGGCTTGGTTTACGGCATTCAGATCAAAACCAATTCCGTCATCCTGGATAATGAAATACAATTTATTGTTTTTGATATGAACGGTAATGGAAACTGAATCTGCTTTTGAATGTTGTCCGATATTTGAGAGAATTTCTTGCATCATACGATAAATATTGATTTCGGCTTCCGGGCTGAGCAACCCTTCAAGAGGGATCAACTTACTCTTTATCTCCATAGAATGCTGTTTAGAAAATTCCGATATGAGTCTGTGTATGGCTGCTGTGAGGCCCAAGTCTTCGAGGATGGTGGGTGTGAGGTCCATTGCGATCCTGCGGAGTTCTTCAATTTGGGCAACGACATCCTGCATGACGGTCTTGCACTTCTCTTTAATATGAGACTGATTGTCGGTGAGTTCTTTTTCGATGGAACCAATGGCCAGTCGAATAGCCGAGAGGGATTGGCCCAGTCCGTCATGCAGCTCTCTTGATATCCGTCTTCTTTCGGACTCCTGGGTCAAAATGATCTTGCGTGAAAAGTGCCGTAAGGCCTCTTCCCGGATCTTTCGCTGAGTAATGTCTCTTGATACGAGGACCACTTTTGAGCAGGTTCCCCTCCGGTCCAGCAGAGGGTTGATTTTAGTGGCATACCAGATTTGTCCCGTTTCTTCTAAAGTTGTAGACTCTTCAAGGGAGATGCTTTCAAGCCGGCGAATGGCGCTGTGAATAGCAAGCAAACGCTGTCGGGCGAAGGCAGGAGGGAATATTTGTCCGAGATGCGATCCCACCATAATGCCAGCTGCATCTTGCGTAAACCGCTCTTTTGCCGCATCGTTCACCGTTTCAATAATTCCCTTTTCCGTTACGATCATAACCGGATCGGAAATGGTATGCAGTATGACACGATAGCGTTGTTCGGACTCCTGCAATGCTTCCTGCCAGGCTTTTTGAGGGGTTGTGTCCATCAGTATACCCCAGCAATCATCGTCCCCATTTTCAGGACAAAGTATCAGGTCCAGAGCTAGATGGATAGTGGAACCGTCATTCCTCATGAGAGTGAGCTCATCGTGATGAAGCTCTTTTTCAAGCAACCGGTGGATCATTTCGGAGATACCTTGAGATAACGAGCAACTTTTCCTCTCACGACTATTTTCATCGATGAATTTAAGTGAACCCTGTGCCATGAGATTTGTAAATTTTGGATTTACGTAGGTAAACCGGTGGGAGTGGAAGTAAAAAATTGCAAATTCGGCCTTTTCGAGAATTTGCCGGTATTTTGAAACTGACATCACGGTTTTTTAGTATTTATTTTCATGGATTCAAATTAAATGAACAAAACCGGAAAGAATTGGCAATGCCGCGAGATCAGCAGGTGGATTCAGCAGGAAATGAACTAATAAAGTTACAGCTAATTGAGGAGTTTATGAACTAATTGTTTTCGCGGTCTCAAGACATTAAGAAAAGAAAAAGGGACCGTTCATTCAAGCGGTCCCTCTTAATAGATTAATGGAAGAAACAGGATTATTGTTCTTTTGGCCAACTTTCCTTTTTTAAGGTTCCAGTGAGGACAATTTCATATTGACCATTCTTTGTGTTCAGGGTTCGAACATCTGCTGAACACCTTTCTGAATGATTAATGGCATCACTCACATTCTGACGAATATTGTCCATGGTCAACCCGGTTTTTCTAAGACTCTCCAATTTATCGATGATAAATTTCTCCATATCACTTCTCCTATTTTATGATGACTTTCCAGTTCTCGATAAAACCATTAGGGTGTTTGGAGTCCGATCCCTAAAATTTGGGTGAAAATTATTCCCCATCAGTAAGGATTTTATGCAATAAATTTAAGACAATCACAATCACACCCCGTTTCTTATCGAATCGCTGTGTAGATTAAAACAAAATGATGCCATGCTAAAATAGGTGATTATCCCCGAACCTGTCTGGTAGAAGTACCTACTTTTTTAGGCTTTCCGGAAGGAGATGGATCCATCATGAAATGCGAAGATTATATAAGGGGAAGCAAATTCCGATCCTATTGGTGCATTTGTCGGGATCATTTTCATTCTGGCATATTCTTTGTCTCATTCTAAAGAAAAAAGAGTTGAATCCGATATTACAAATAAAGAACCCGATTAAATGAAAATCAATCACACAGTATATGGAAATTTTCCTGAAGTACTTGACCTGAATTCAAACTTCAAGCCCGATATCAAGAAGATTAAATTTACTCTCGATACCACCATTAGCGATCCTGTTGACTGTGATCTGAAAACAGCGGATCTCTCCATCCTGGTGGATTATTTTCCTTCGCTAAAGGAACACACCTGCGGGCATACATTGACGGGGGATTTAAGTTGCCCGGACAATCATTTACAGTCAAATACGATTTTAACACTCCATAAGAATGTTGATATTGCCCATTATCTCGAACATATGATCATTGATCTGCTTTTTCGCTTCGGGAACGCGGATCAGGTCAGTGGTGTGACGACACAAGCCATCCACTCGACTGGGAATTTTGACGTTTACATTGAGTGTGAAAATCCACAGGTGGGCGTTTTTGTTCTTAATCTTGCCCTTGCCATTATGCATCAGGCCATTTATTGTAAAAAAATAGACCCCCGCTATCTCCTGGCGATAGACATCGCAGAGTGGGTGATCAAGCAGGGGAATCCACTGCTCACTATCGAACAGTTGCTCTCACAATTCAACGGTGATTCCGGTAAGTTCAGGTACTGCCTGAATGTTCTCAGCAAATTTCAGTTTAGTCTCCTTCCTCAGCCCCTTCAGTATTCTCTCGAACCGGATCAGATGGAACCCATACTGATCATCGAGGATGACAACACAGCAAGGACGGTTTTTACGGATTGCTTAAGACATCTGGGATACCACACCATTTCGGTATCCAATGGCACGGAGGGGGTCGAAAAACTATCCAATTTTTCTGCTGGGGCCGCCATCATTGATATCTACCTGCCGGATATCGATGGCATGGCCATATCTAGCTGGTTGAGGGAAGTACAGCCTACATTACCCATCATTCTCACTTCAGGCTGTGTGGATCTGAAAGACGAGCTCGTCAGCGTTGATGGGAGCATAAGCTTTCTGGGCAAACCATTCAGGTTAGTGGAGCTGAAGGAGTTGATCCAGAACGCCCACTCCTGAGGTCATCCCACGTAAGCCATTCCTATTTCGACCATCGTTCGCGCTCCAATATCTTTTCAGGTCAGCCTTCACATCATTGGAGTGTGCTATTTAATCACTCAATTATGAAAGTGTTCGAATTCCGGTCAGTGGCCAATTATACTGGCCACTGAAGCCATTACCGGTATTACAAACTTTAGAAAAAACACCCAACTTGGTAGGTGGGGTTCATCCTAATTTTGCCGGCCGTTTCGGCAGTTATTTTTGCAATTTGACGAAAATTCAATCTCATAAAAAAAGGAAATGGAATGATTAACAGAAGGTCCTGGGCTGAACCCTGGAAAATAAAAATGGTCGAACATTTACGCATGACCACCCCTGAAGAAAGGCTGCAGGCCATCAAAGAAGCTGGTTATAACACCTTTTTGCTCAAATCTGAAGACGTCTATATCGACCTCCTCACGGATAGTGGAACCAACGCCATGAGCGACCGCCAGTGGGCAGGATTGATGATGGGGGATGAAGCCTACGCCGGCAGCAGAAATTTCTACCATCTTGAAACGGCTGTAAAAGAGTTCTATTCCTATAAATATATGGTCCCAACCCATCAGGGCAGAGGAGCAGAGCATATCTTGTCTCAAATTCTGATTAAAGATGGGGATTTTATTCCGGGGAATATGTATTTCACCACTACCCGTCTGCATCAGGAACTGGCTGGTGGTACTTTTGTTGATGTCATCATCGATGAAGCTCACGATCCGGAGAGCGAGTATCCCTTCAAGGGCAATGTGGATTTGAATAAGCTGGAAAATCTGATCAAAAAGGTAGGGGCCGATAAGATCCCTTACGTCTGCATCGCCACATCGGTGAATATGGCCGGTGGTCAGCCCATCTCTCTCGGCAATCTCAAGGAATTACGGAAAATGGCCGACAAATATCACATCGACATTGTGCATGACATGACCCGTGTGGCGGAAAATGCCTGGTTCATCAAGGAGCGTGAAGAGGGTTATGCAGACAAATCCGTGAAAGAGATCGTCTTTGAAATCTGTTCCTTAACAGACCACGCTACCCAGAGCTCCAAAAAGGATCCCCTGGTCAATATCGGCGGATTTCTGGCATCCAACAATGAAGAGATTTACCGTAAAGCCCAGAATATGGCTGTGATTTACGAAGGACTGCATACTTATGGCGGTATGGCCGGCAGAGATATGGAAGCCCTGGCAATCGGTATCGAAGAATCCGTTCACGATGATCATATCCGGGCACGCGTTGGCCAAACCCAGTATCTTGGGAATAAACTCATCGACTATGGTATCCCTATTGTCAAACCCATCGGCAGCCATGGTGTCTTTATCGATGCTAGAAAATTCCTGCCCCAGCTGAGTCAGGATGTTTTTCCGGCCCAGTCTCTCGCAGCTGAGATCTATTTTGAGGCAGGAGTGAGAACAATGGAACGGGGCATCATTTCAGCGGGTCGAAATAAAAAAACCGGTGACCACAACCGGCCTAAACTGGAGATGGTACGAGTTACCCTGCCGAGGCGGGTTTACACGCAGGCTCACATTGATGTGACAGCTGAAACAATTGCTGACGTCTATGCCCGTCGGGATTCCATCCGGGGTTTACGCTTCACCTATGAGCCCGAATATTTGAGATTCTTCCAGGCCAGATTCGAACCCATCGATTAAAACCAAGTCTAAAGGAAACTATTTCATTTATACGAAGCCGGTACCGTTTATGCAGTTCCGGCTTTTTTTGTACCAAAAAATCTGTAAACAGGGCCAAATTATAAGCCTGAAAATCATTAAAAGGACTCATCTATGAATAAATTATTGTGGCAGCCCCATCAGGGAAATATTGAAAAATCGCAAATGACCGCCTTCAGGAATTATGTGAATGAGGTCACCGGTGCAAATTATGAAACCTATTCAGATCTGTACCAATGGTCTGTCGATCAGATTGACCAGTTCTGGAAAATATTCTGGGACTGGAGCGGTGTTTTGCATTCGGGCAGCATTACTTCCGTGGTGGACGATCCGCAAAAGATGCCCGGTGCGAAATGGTTTTCCGGTGTTCGGCTGAACTATGCCCAAAACCTCCTGCAGCAGCGTGGTGACCGGGCAGCCCTGGAATTTTACGGTGAAGACCAGCAGCAAAAAAGCCTGACCTATGCCGAGCTCTACAGCGAAGTTGAAAAGCTGGCCCATGCCCTGCGCACTGCTGGCGTAGCCGTTGGTGACAGAGTCGCAGGATTCATGCCCAATATTCCCGAAACCGTCATTGCCATGCTCGCCACAGCCAGCATCGGGGCTATCTGGTCATCTTCTTCTCCCGACTTCGGTATCAAAGGAGTGCTCGACCGATTCAGTCAGATCAAACCTAAAGTCATTTTTGCTGCGGATGGGTATTTTTACGACGGAAAGTGTTTTGATTCCCTGGAAAAATTAAAGGATATTCTGTCGAGTCTGCCCTCCGTTGAAAAAGTCGTGGTTGTGCCCTACACCGGGCAGCCGGAACTGAACAATATTCCCAATTCAGTCCTTTGGGATGACTATCTCCCGGCGGAACCGAGTCCCCTGACTTTTGAGATGCTGCCCTTCTCCCAGCCTTTGTATGTCATGTATTCATCAGGCACGACCGGACTGCCCAAAAGCATCGTTCATTCAGCCGGCGGCACACTGCTGCAGCATCTGAAAGAATTGCGCCTTCATTGTGATTTGGGAGAAAACGACAAGATATTTTACTTTACGACCTGCGGCTGGATGATGTGGAACTGGCTGGTTTCGAGCCTGGCTGTTGGCGCTACCATTGTGCTCTATGACGGAAATCCATTTTATCCCGCTCCTGACAGTCTCATCAGGCTGGCGGACAGAGCGAAATTCAGCATCTTCGGCACCAGTGCCAAATACATCGCCTCACTTGAAGCGGCAAAGGTACACCCCTCGGCAATCTCGGCTTTTCCCGAGCTCAAGGCCATCCTATCAACGGGCTCGCCGCTCTCAAAGGAGAGTTTTGAATATGTGTACCGGGATTGGAAAACGGACGTGCAGCTAAGTTCCATCTCCGGCGGTACCGATATCATTTCCTGTTTCGTGCTGGGGAATCCAACCCTGCCCGTGTATTCCGGTGAGATCCAGTGCCGGGGACTGGGCATGAAAGTTTCCAGTTTCGATCCCCGGGGCAGGGCAGTGTTGGGTGAAAGGGGCGAACTGGTGTGCGAGAAGCCCTTTCCTTCCATGCCGGTTTATTTCTGGAATGATGAAGACGGCAGCAAATATCGCAAAGCCTATTTTGAGACCTATCCGAATGTCTGGCATCACGGTGATTTTATGATCATCCCCGAAACCGGTGGAATTGTCATGCTGGGGCGCTCGGATGCAACCCTGAATCCCGGGGGAGTGCGTATCGGTACCGCCGAGATCTACCGGGTTGTGGAAGCCCTGCCTGAAATTGCCGACTCTGTGGTCGTGGGCCAAAAATGGCAGAATGATGAACGGGTAATCTTATTTGTTAAAATGGCTGACGGTCGGGAACTCACCGGAGATGTCAAAGCCTCTCTGATCAAAGCCATTCGCTTCGGCTGTTCACCCCGGCATGTGCCCCGGAAGATCATCGCCGTTGATGACATCCCCTACACCATCAACGGTAAAAAGGTGGAAATCGCCGTCAACCGCATCATCCATGGGGAAGACGTCGCCAATAAAGACGCCCTGCGAAATCCCGACTGTCTGGAACTGTACCGGAATTTGCCGGAACTGCAGGAGGATTAGCTGGCCAGCTGGTCCCTGCCGGGAGCCCCTCGTGATTCGGTTAATTCAAAGAAGTTCTTAGAACATTATGAAAAATGATGTGATCTGCAAATAAGATTTTATATATTTGCATATAAGTGGTAGTGTGCAAATATGAATGCGTATATTTGCAGGAGTAAAAGGAGCTGATAATGAATATTT
>CAZIYQ010000011.1:21348-24733 GCA_964543505.1 uncultured bacterium
TGCAAATATGAATGCGTATATTTGCAGGAGTAAAAGGAGCTGATAATGAATATTTCCGGATTTAAAGCCGGTAAATACTGCCAGCGTTACCGGTACAAAAGTTTTGAACCCAACCCGGTTAATCTGCCGTGGCAAATAGATGATGCCGATCTGAACACCCGGCTAAGCAAGGCAAATCTCAAATTGGGGGAATTGAACGCCTATTCGCAGCTGGTTCCCAATGTAGATTTTTTTATTAAAATGCACGTCCTCAAAGAGGGAACTTCAAGCAGCCGAATTGAGGGCACTCAAACCAATATCGATGAGGCGATTGGAAAAGAAAAATATGTAAGTCCGGAAAGAAAAGACGACTGGCAGGAAGTTCAGAACTATTTACAGGCGATGAATTTTGCCATTGAGAGTCTTTCAACCCTGCCGGTAAGCAATCGGCTGTTGAAGCAGGCCCACCAAATATTATTACAAGGCGTGAGAGGAGCGCACAAACAACCAGGGGAGTTCCGTCGCAGTCAAAACTGGATTGGCGGAAGCAGTTTATCGGATGCTCTTTATATTCCTCCTCACCATGAACCGGTCCCTGATTTGATGTCTGATTTGGAAAAGTTCCTCCACGATACCAATCATCCGATTCCTGCACTGATTAAAATAGGGATTGCCCATTATCAGTTCGAGACCATCCACCCCTTTTTAGATGGTAACGGCAGGATTGGAAGATTATTGATCACCTTATTTTTAGTGAGTAATGAATTACTGAACAAACCAACATTGTACCTGTCGGATTATTTTGAAAAAAACCGACCGCTTTATATCGACAACCTGACCCGGGTCAGAGTACAGAATGATTTAAAACAATGGTTAAAATTCTTTTTGGAAGGGGCGCACCGAACGGCCGAGGATTCAATTGCAACATTTAAAAAAATTATCCGGTTGCGCAGTTCAGTGGAGCTCATGATAACTTCCCTTGGCAGGAAGCAGCAGATGGCAAGATCATTATTGCAGTATTTGTACGGAAAACCAATAATGGATACAGACGATGCGGCAAAAGCGCTCTCAATTCATTTTTCGACTGCATCAAGATTGATTGACGATTTTGTAAAATTGAAAATATTAACAGAAAAAACTGGTTTCAAACGCAACAGATTATTTGCTTTTGAAGATTATATTGAATTGTTCAGATCATGATTCTTGCATGAATTACGGTCAAACTCCGCCTGCCGGGCAATTGGTGAACTACCCCGGACGAGAAGCTTTGATTAACTCACCACCGCTTGCTGCAGGGTAGTTCATTATTAGTTGGCCATCTTTCAAAATGTGGTGAAAATATATTGATATACCGTACTATATTACGTACGTAATTAAAATCTAATTAAGGACATTATGAAAACAATTAATGTGACCAATGCCAGGGCAAATCTTTACAAATTGCTTGAGGAGACATCTAAATCACACGAACCCGTGCAAATAACGGGTAAAAACACAAACGGGGTACTATTATCTGAAGAAGATTGGAGATCCATTCAGGAGACCCTGTACCTGGTATCAATTCCGGGCATGCGGGAATCAATCATGGAAGGAATGAAGACACCTATTGATGAATGCCTTGAGAAAATTGAATTGTGAGTTGGAAATTAGTCTACACAAAATTCGCCCAGAAAGATGCAGAAAAGATAAAACAAAGCGGGCTCCAATCAAAAGTGCGTGATTTATTAGAATTGCTAAAAATAGATCCATTTACAAATCCACCGGGTTTCGAAAAATTGGTTGGTGATCTGACTGGTGCCTATTCCAGACGAATAAACATTAAGCACCGTATGGTTTATCAAGTGCTGGAAGATTCGAAAACCGTAAAAATACTTCGTATGTGGTCACATTATGAATGAGATGTTGGATAACATTTCTTCTGCAGCACCAGAAGGGGCGTATTCTCCAGACGGAGCTGGTCCGTCCTGGCCCGCATCATCCATTCGACTAACCCTGCGGCCCGACATCCTCCGCTCCCGGCTGCAGCCTACTGCTATTTATGAAAAATGATGTTTTGAATTCAACCGCCCAGGATGAAACTTAGCAACTCCTGGATTTAATCCGTCTATGCCCGGCAATTGCCGGACTGCGAGGGATGAGAAGCTTTGGTTAATTCCCCGGGGACTTGCCTTGGAATTGATACCGATTCATTGTTCAAATCGTTCACAATCCCAAAGTAGTGAAGAATCGATAAGAGAAACCGGTTGTATCAAAAAAGAGATGCAAAAAAATGTTACCCTTTAGGTGCACTTTCCTGTAAATAATTCATAAAGGTTTGTTCTCAAATCCGGCTTCTGCCCTGTATCGATGCAGTCTGATCCTTCCAAAGTTGTACACTTGTCAAGTGCTTAACCCGTGTTTTGCAATCTGTTTTCCATGTAATTTTTCCCGCAGGTTCGAATCACTTTTTAACCATTAGAAGATATTTTATGAAACCGATTTCCGAATTAAAGACAGAATTGAAATATTGGACTATCCTCGCAGACCAGGTGGATCAGTGCATTGACATCATGCTGAACCTGAGTCAGAGCGGTCACCCCGGCGGGTCGAGATCTAAAGTTCATGTTGTACTGGCTACCCTGCTCTCCGGTGTGATGCACTGGGATGTGCGGAATCCCGTAGCCCGTTTTGGGGATCGCTTCGTACTCAGTGCCGGACATACGAATCCCCTGATCTATGGCGCTCTGGCCGTCTTTAACGAAGCCCTGCGGCGGAAATACAGTGCTACCGGAAACGAAAAATACGAGACTCCCCTTGGCAAAGACTTTACCCTCTACTGGGAGGACCTGCTCACACTGCGACGGGTAGGCGGACTGCCCGGTCATGCGGAAATGGAGGGCAAAACCCTCTTCTTTAAAGCCAACACCGGACCCAGCGGTCACGGAATGCCCATCGCTGCAGGACAAGCCCTGGCCTTGAAACATGCCGGATTTGGGCAGGTCAAAGTTTTTGCCATTGAAGGCGAGGGAGGCCTCACGGCGGGTGTTTCCCATGAAACCAAAAACTCCGCCTACGGACTGGGGCTGGGAAATTTTATTACGGTAGTGGACTGGAATGACTGGGGCATCGACAATCGACCTTTCAGCAGCGTGGTCCACGGCTCTCCGCGCGACTGGTTTGAACCTTACGGCTGGAAAGTGGAAGGAGTGGAAGCGGGCAGTAATTTTGAGGCGATTCTGACGGGTTACGAAAAACTTTTCGATCAGGATGACCCCAATCAACCCAAGATGCTCTACGTGAAGACCCGCAAGGGCAGAGGCTATTGTAAATACGACGCCCCCAGCCACGGAGCGCCGCACAGGGCGAGTGCCCGGGAATTCTGCCCAACAAAAGTGGACTTCGCCGAAATATAAGCGCTAGAATTTAC
>CAZIYQ010000012.1:0-24707 GCA_964543505.1 uncultured bacterium
TGACCTTTCAATCTTATTCTTGAGTAACAAAAATTGAATTGATTATATTTAATATGGTGGGAGTGTTAATTTTGTAGATATTGTTGTGTTTAGTACAGTTCATTTATCATGCAATTTGTTTTCGCAGATGAGATTATAGGAAATAAAAACAATTTGATATAAATCGATTATTGAAATAATTCTGTCAGATAAAAAATCAAATCGAAAATAGAGTGGAGAAATATATGCATTCAATCAAATTCAAAATGGGTTCTTTAAATGCCCTCTTCCTCTTGGTAATTATTGCCATCATAACTTCAACAGTGATCACATTGACCAAAAAAAAAGCGGATGGATTGGTCATTAACCTGGCAGGTCGGCAGCGGATGCTATCCCAAAAAATGACAAAAGAAGTATTGATTTTAGTTGCGGCTAAAGATCAAATTGAAGATCAATCTTTGTTTAAAACAGTGACCTTGTTTGATCAAACCCTCCAAGCATTGAAAGATGGTGGAGAGACCATCGGCGGTGACGGTGAAGAAGTCACTTTACCTGCTGCGCGGTCTTTAGCGACCATAGATCAGCTGAATCTGGTCACTTCAATATGGAATGAATTTAAATCACGGATAGAATTTCTCATAAATAATATCGAACACCGTGAGGATGCATTATTTTCAGAGGCATTGAATTATATTCAAAACAACAATATCACACTCCTGCAAGAGATGAATACTGCCGTGGGGTTGTTCCAATCGGATTCAGATCGAAAAATTTCATTTTTAATCAGATTCCAAATATTTGCAGCTATTATTGCCCTTATGACCTTTGGTTTCATTTTGTATCTGGTGGACCGAATGCTGGTCAAACCAATCAAGGTAACAGTCAATATGATCAAGGATATAGCTCAGGGGGAGGGAGATCTCACAAAACGACTTACGGTAATGTCAAAAGATGAGATCAGCGAACTGGCGAGTTGGTTCAATGCTTTTGTTGGTAAGCTTCAGAACATTATCAAAGAGATATTAGATAGCAGTGATCAGTTGAACCAGGCCAGCAACGAGATTTCAAAAACAGCGGAACTACTATCAACCGGCGCGGAAGAACAGCAGATTCAGCTGTCCGAGATTGCCACATCAATGGAGGAAATGAGCGCACTAATTCTGGAATCCAGCAGAAGTGCACAGTTTACTAGCGAGAACACGGGAGAAGCTAAGAATGCAGCAATAACTGGACAAGACACCGTTCGAGATACTGTTTCAGGCATTGAGGAGATTGCTAAAATAGTTTTGGAAGCATCTGAACAGATCAGAACACTGGAGATTCGTTCGCAAGAGATCGGAGAAGTGATTCAGGTGATCGATGATATCGCTGATCAGACCAATCTGCTTGCGTTGAATGCCAATATTGAGGCCGCTCGTGCAGGCGATGCGGGGCGGGGATTTGCAGTTGTAGCCGATGAAGTCCGCAAGCTTGCGGAGAGGACCGTCGTGGCCACCGCCGAGATTTCGGAAAAGATCAAACAAATCCAGAATGATGTTTCAGATTCGGTAAAGGCAATGGTTGGGATTTCAGAGCGGTCAAAAATGGGGCAGGAATTAGCACTGAAATCAGGTAGTGCATTGGAGGCTATTGCAAGTTCTGTCACTTCAGTAAACCAGGCAGTTTTAAAAATTGCCTCCGCAGCTGATGAGCAAAGCACCGGGGCTGAGGAGATCTCAAGGAATATTGAAATGATCTCATCGGTTTCAAAAGATACTGCTTTGGGTTCTTTGAATCTTGCTAATTCTGCAGAGGAGATGAACAGAGAAGTTCGGGGTTTAAATAATCTGATTAAACAGTTCCGGGTGGAATAACTATTGATGATAGCATAGACTCTTCACAGGAATTGTTAATAGTGAAGTATAACAGTGTGGGCGTGTCATTGAGTGGCATCCAAATTCGAAGACTTCCCCAACGCCGCAAAATTATAAAATTTCACATTTGATTTTCTATTGCACAGACAATATACTTAAACAAACCATTACTACTGTTATCGTTAATTGAAAAACAAAAAAACAGAGTTTTAGACTTAATTAGAAAATCCTCTCTCATTTTAGACAATTTACAGAAAGATTTTACACTACCTTTTGGATATCATCTGGCGCATTGCACTCTATTGCTTCGAACCTGTAATTTTACTCATGCGCTTAATCAGGAAATCAGGGTTTAGAATAAAATTACAGCTTCTTCCGTTAATTAGATTAACTTCAATTTCACTAATCATATTTACTTTGTTCAATTGTGCCGGCCGCACAGTTCAACCCACCCCACAAACTTCTGAAGAAATTGCCGGACTGAAGGGAAAAGTTGAAGCGTTAGAATCTGTTCAGACCGAAGATGAAGCAAGGATTGAACATCGTCTCAAAATTGTGGAAGACAGAACTATCTATTCAGACAGCATCAGTTTTGAAATGCAGAATGAAATTGAAAATCTACTGGCCAGAATCGAGTTACTCGATAAGGATTTCTCCAGAACCTCTCCTGTCAATCCCACACGAGAGCCAGTTGCTCTGCCCAAATTGACCGATGAGGAATACCGTGCGAAATATATCGCCGCTCTCGCATCCTACCAAAATGGTGAATACAGCGAAGCTGAAAATGCCTTCAATTCCCTCATTCAAATTGATGCCAATCATGATCTTGCAGATAATTGCCAATACTGGATTGGAGAAATCTACTATGCACGGAAGAACTACCGCCAGGCTCTGGATGAATTTCAAAAAGTGATGAATTATAACAATACAAATAAGGCCGACCACGCCCTTTTTAAAATGGGTTTGTGTTATCTCAACATCGGCGATAAAGAACAGGCCAGAGCTACGTTTTTATCACATATCAATAAATATCCCAACAGTGAAATGTATTCCCGCTCGAAATCGTATTTAGATCAAAATTAATTTCAGGATAATTATGGCTTTAAAAATCTACTATCTTACTTCTGAAACAGCACCCTTCTGCGGAACGAATCAGATCAGTGCCCTTGCCCGCAAAGTATCGATGATCTATAATGAAGATCCGGACATTGATATCCGGGTTGTTCAACCGAAATACGGCTTTATCAGTGAGCGAAAATATGTCATTCGTGAAGTCATCCGTCTGCGGGATATTCCTGTTAAGTTCGGTGGTGAAGAAAAGTTGGTCAATCTCAAATCTGCATTCATACCGGAATCGAGGGTTCAGGTCTATTTCATGCAATATGACGAATTTTTTAAACCCTTGCCCGATCTGCTCTACAAGGCTCGTAACGGCCGTGTTTACAAAGACAATAGTGACAAATTCACTTTCTTTTCAGAAGTGGCCGTCAATGCACTAAAATTGTTGTTTTGGGTCCCAGATGTCATCATTTGTTCAGACTGGCAGACCTCAATGGTCCCGGCCATACTTAAAAAATATGCGGAGCAGGATGAATTCTACAAAGACATAAAATCAGCTTACATGATTTTCGATGATAATAGTGATTATCGCTATTTCTCAAGAGGCTCCTTTGAAAAAGTAAGTTTGGAACCTGCAACCAAAGATAGCGTACAAGACACCCTTAAATTTGCCATCGAGAACTCTGACTATCTGTTTACCGTAGATGATGAGGGCTCAATATTAACAGATCGGTTGAATAAGGACCCAAACCTTAAAAATGCGCTTAACAAACATAAGAACAACATTATTACCCTTCCAAAGGAAGCTAATAGAGAAGACTGGAAAGCCGCTGCAGCCGCCATTAAATCCACCCTACTGGATAACTGACACAAAACTTCATGAATTATAAATCCCATCTGATAACCGGCTTGCTGCTGGGAGGCTTTCTACTGCTCATTTACATGGGCTGCGAATCAAAACCTGTTACGGTTGAATTAGGAGATAATGGCAATAATCTCACCGTCTGGAATACAGCAGAGATATCAGGCGATACTTTTCAAGACTCCGTCAGCGTGGGGGGCAGCCAGCGCATTTATGTGGGACGTATTGATGATGCTCGTCGGAGCTACGCTCTTTTGCGACTCAATCCAGCCACCCTGAGTCAATCAGCAATATGTTCAACGCCGGCAGACAGCATCCAGATCAATGATACCCATCTACAGCTAAAAACCTACTCCACTTTAACAAAATATCCCCGCACCGAAGAGCCATTTGATCAGTGGACAGCAATTGCGGATGGTGATGGCGAGTTGACAGATGAACATTCGACGCCAGCCCCTGACGAAGCTCCAACGCTCAACGCTTACTGGTTGGATTTAAGTGACGCTGGTTTTGACTGGGATGAATCCACGGTTTTCGAGTTTGTGGACGATTCAACTTTGTCTGTTGGGGATTCGCAGATAAATCTCAACGCTCCCAGTCTGAATGAACTAAAGCTTTACACACAACATCACGGGATCAGTATTTACTTCAATTCTCCGGATGATTCTGCCGAAAACGGATTGGATCCCGAATCAATCATTGGCGATTTTTGCACAGCTGAGTCCGGGGATTTTGCCATATTATTGGTGGAGACGGACCCCGCATCACTGATTGAAGTTTATTCGTCCAATTATCTCTACACTTCCAACGTTCCTACGCTAGACATACAATATAAAATTTATCAGCCGGTGGATTCATCCCTATCAAAGTATAATGTTTTGGGTGTGGACACGCCCATGGAAAATGCTTTCGTCCAAATTAGTGGAGAGAGTTCTTCACTACCCGGTACTGTGCTGGTTTTTGGCGACAGCCTGAATGGAATTTTACAAAATGGAAGCCTGACACCGGTCATTGGAGAGGACTTACTTGATAGCGAGGTTGTGGTATGTAACATCTCCCTGCAGCTGACGGACGACGAAGTCGATACTACTCAAACGATCGATTTTTATTTTCAGAATGTTCATCTTGTTAAGACGGATTTTGATCCTGAGGGGGATGATTTCGACGGCAGCGATACAACTCTCACCGAAAATAATTTGAAATTCGACCTTGGAGAACTCTACCAGGACTGCGGGACCGATAATCTCTGCAACGTTGATGAGCCCGGATATTTACCCGATGGCACAGAAGGAAATGATACCTGGGATACAGGTGAACTTTATCAGGATACGGGAGCAGACAGTCTTTACAGTTCAGCCGAAGATGGCTATGACCCGCTGACCAATCCGGATCCCGCCGGCGATGATTACAACATTGACCCGGCAATGGATAATTGGCGCGATTGTGGTTCTGACGGTTTATGTGAAGGGGACGAAAACTATATTGAAGCTGACGAAGGTGAGGGTGATGGCGAATGGACACCCGGTGAAGGAACTGAAAATAATTCACAATTTGATCTACTGAATGAAACCGAGATGGAAATTTTCCAGGACACCGGTAGCGACGGACTTTTCGATGAACAGGAACCCGGCTATGACCCGACAGATAACCCCGATCCTGAAAACGATAATTGGTCTGCTGAAAATCCGGAGGGAACCGAAGGAGACCTTATTTGGGAAGCAGGGGAACCCTATCTCGATGCAGGATTAGATGGTCTATGGAGCTCGGAAGAACCGGGTTATAATGCTGACGGTGCCGAAGGTAATGATAGCTATGATATCGGAGAAGTCTATGAAGATTGCGGTGCCGATGCTCTTTGTGGTGAGCAACCGGATGTAGATGATTACAATCCCGATCCTGCCGGGGATGATTATGATGCCGATACTGAAACAGGTACAGAAGGAAACCTGTCCCTCGACTGGACTGATGCCGATGGCAACGGTCTCTGGAGTGAGGGAGAAGGCGAGGAATGGTGGGACTGGGGCACCGATCAGGTACCCGATAGTCTGGAGGTCCATTATGGCTCAAATAATATCAGCACCAGTCTCGGATCAAATCTTTTAGATTGGAATTTTGGAACGGATCAGGTCATCAGCTATGAACTCCCATCAAACTATGCAGATTACGATGCAGCCTTGTGGATATCCCAATTGCAATTGAGTAATGGCTTTGTTGAGCTGACAGTTTCTGCACGATCCAGTGACGTGGTTGACGGCATCCAATTCACACTGAACCACCTGCCATTTGTTTACCAGGATACTATTCTCGTGAACAATCATCCTAAACTGATTGCTGTAAATAGTGAGAAACTGATCGATGATGTTTCACTGTACCGGCGGCAGGAATTTGAACAAGAGACCATGAACAATATTTTAATGGTTAACTATGCTGACAATTTGAAAACTGTACTGGAATTGAACGAACTCAATGCATATATCGCTGAACATGAGGGTGCTCTAATTTCCAGGGCAACACTGAAATTATTTATTGATCAGGATGCTTCAGACATAAATGAAAATATACGATTGTATGTTAAGCGATTTGTCGAACCGGTAGATTTTTCCGAACCGGGTTTTATGAATGATAGCCTCTCCGTAACAAGTGTGCTGACCTCGTCTTCCTACATGAATATAACCAGCTCAGCTGATTCGGTTGTGATCGATCTGCGCTCACTCATCCAGGATTTTGTTGCAGGGTCCTTCCTCTATAACGGGCTGGAACTTGAAACCGATGGCTGGGATGATAATTTTTCGTCGCTCGTCTTATTTAATCAGGATGCTGCAGAAGAAAGCAAACGTCCAGCACTACAAATACTCTATTCAGAATGAACATTAAACATTATCTCTTAATTCTTTTTCTTTCCTGCATCGCCATTGGGCAAAATTCCTCACTGGCCTTGAGCGGCCTGGGGCAGAGGGTACGAGCTGTCGATCCGGCTGCTGCGGGGATGGGAAATTCTGAGTACTTTTCCGGTCGTGCAAACGGTGTCAGTCTTACAGCATTATCGTCGCTGTGGATGTCACCATTATCACGTACATTTGCCAGCACCTGCTTCAATTTTGTGGACAGCCGAAATCTTCCCGCATTAGGGAATCAATATTTTAGCAATTTGTCATTCACTTTTCCTGTTGGGCTGAAAAAGGCAATGACCATCGGTCTGCAGCCGGCTACGCGTGCAGATTTTTACATTCATGAAGGTTTAGGGTCCAATCCAAATGTTTATTTTGGGGACCAGTATTACACCTCCATCACAAATTATCATGTGGAAGGTGGACTTTCTGAATTGTATGCAGGCTATGCTGCAAAAGTCGCTAATAATCTGAGTCTCGGTGTGAAATGGTCCTGGAGTTTCGGGAACCTTTTTCAATATGATACACTGCTGACTTATACGGTAACGACGGATCCCTTGAGTGGTGAGGTCGTTTACAGCAATTTTGCCAGTAATGGCTCCATAATGCAGCACACTCACCGATTTCGCGGTCAGACACTGACTTTTGAGGGGCGTTTACGGTCCGGTAAAAATCAGTTTGTTTTATCTACAGCCATCCAGCCTCTTCTAAGTATCACGACGACCCGTTCATACGCCAGTATTGGCGATGCACCGGAGTCTAAGTATAAAAGTGACTTTTCAATTTCATCACTGGGATTCGGTTTTTCCCACAGTCTGGGTAAATCGCAAGGGCTGACTGCCGAGATTCATCGAACAGAAGATGAAAATATCCCCGACGACATCGCAGTGTTTCAGACACTTTCCGGCGCAAGTAATTCAGTTAATCTGGGCTACTACAAAGTATTTTATAATCCAAGATTGAGCAATTGGAATGCAATTAATACGCGGGCCGGAGTCTATTTAACGCAGTTGGACAAGCCTGCCGGAACCTATTATGATTATGGGATAACTTTTGGTGTAGGAATTGATTATATAAAAAGTCAAAACTCTGTAGATTTAGCGCTGATTTTTGGACAAAGATCTAGTGAATTTGAGGAATATTCCGGAGAAAAATATACCAGCCTGGTACTTAGTATCACTGCCGGAGAAAAATGGTTTATGAATAGAAAAAGGAAATAACTGAATGATAAGAAAGAAAACACTACTGGTATCGATACTGGTCCTGCTTGGAGTGGCCTGTGTTCCTCCGAGTGAAGTGACTGTAACCGAAAAAGTTGACTATGCTGCGCGTGAAAATGAATGCAACAAATATATCAGCTTTGCCTATACAAATTTCCAGAATAGAGATTTTGAAGGGGTCATACGAAATTACAGTCAGGCCATATCCAATGGCTGTGGTGAAAGTCATGCCAGTGATATCTACCAGTGGATGGGGCGGGCCTATATTGAAGCCGGGAAACTCGACAGTGCCGCTTATATCATCAATAAAGGTGTTCAATACTTGCAGGAAGACACTCCCTTGCTGATTCTGGGAGGATGGACCGCCAGCAAACTGGATAATACAGATGATGAGATTTATTATTATGAAAAGATATTGTCCTATGACCCGGAAAATGTAGAAGTGATGCAGAAACTCTCTGTTGTATATGGTAATAATAACATGTACAAAGAACAAATGGTGATCCTCAAGATGTGGCAGAAAATAGAACCTGATAACTCCGATGTATTGGGAGAATTGAAAAATACTTTATCAAAACTGGGTCTAGATGTTTTGTCTATCGATAAAGACCGCTGGGAGAAAGAACCGGATAATATTCAATATGGTCTGGAATATGTCAACGGTTTGCTCGATTCTGATCGCTACTCAGAGGCCATCGACGTATTGAACGAATTGCTTTATCACGATAATAACAATGTACAGGTTTTGAAAATCTTGTCTGAAACTTACTTAAATACCAACAAACCCGATGATGCCGAACGGAGCTACAAAAAGCTTTACAAATTAGATAAATCTGATATCGCTACACCGGTAGCTTTAATGGGGATTTTCATTAATAAAAATGATTTCGCGACAGCTCTCGAGTGGGCCGAAAAGGCAGTGAGCAACCATGCTGGAAATGGGGTCAGCTATTTTAACCGTGCAGAAGTTTATTTCAGCTGTGCAGATTACTGCCAGCGGCAGAGAGAAAAATCCGAACTAAAATTCAAAGATAAATTAGTGTATGAGATGGCCTATGAAGATTATAAAGAAGCTGTTGCCAGAGGTTATTTGCCCGCAACAACCAGAAGAGATTTTTTAAAAGAAAACTATATCACCGATAAAGCCGACTGGTTTATGCGTCCTGCTGATGAATTTGAAGCCTCTCCTGATGGAGATTGTTATGGCTGGATCACTCGCACCATCAAAAGAAAATAAAATGATCGTCGCAATCGGATGCGACCACGGCGGGTTTCCGGTAAAAAAAGGAGTCATCCAATTACTGCAGGCCTCCGGGTATACTGTTTTGGATTATGGGACCGACTCAATGGAATCTGTCGATTATCCTGAATATGCACATGCTGTCGGTAAAGCAGTTGCCAGTGGCAAAGCGCAAAAAGGGATTGTCATCTGCGGTAGCGGTATTGGTATGTCCATTGCTGCCAATAAAATCAAAAACATTCGCGCTGCACTATGCACCACCACTGAACATGCCCGATTGAGTCGAGCTCACAATGATGCTAATGTTCTCGCCCTCGGTGCCAGAGTGACGAGTCCGCAACTCATCAGCGAAATTATTACCGTCTGGTTCAAAACTCCTTTTGAGGGGAACCGTCACCAACGACGCATCAATAAAATTGAAATCTAGAAAATGAAATATATAAAGACCCAAGATCCGGAATTGTATCAGGCCTTGTCAGGAGAACTCCGGCGGCAGCGTGATACCCTGGAAATGATTGCTTCAGAAAATTTTACCAGTCCCGCTGTAATGGAAGCAGTTGGCTCCGTTCTAACCAATAAATATGCGGAGGGCTACCCCGGGAAACGCTATTATGGCGGCTGCGAACAAGTGGATATCGCCGAAGATATCGCCAGGGTTCGTGCAAGGGAACTCTATAATTGTGACTATGCCAATGTCCAGCCTCATTCAGGATCTCAGGCCAATATGGGTGTTTATCTCACTTTTTTGAAACCAGGCGATACAGTGATGGGCTTAAACCTCGCCCACGGAGGGCATCTGACGCATGGCAGCCCGGTAAACTTTTCAGGGAAACTCTACCATTTTGTTTCGTATGGGGTATCTGAAAAAACAGGCAGAGTCGATTTTGATGAAGTCCACAAATTAGCCCGTGAACACAAACCGAAACTCATTGTAGCCGGTGGTAGTGCTTATCCCAGATTTATCGAGTTTGAGCAATTCCGCGAAGTCGCCGATGAAGTGGGAGCTTATCTCATGGCGGATATCGCCCATCCTTCGGGTCTGGTGGCAACAGGCTTACATCCTTCACCCTGGCCTCATTGTCATGTTGTGACCACAACAACCCATAAAACGCTACGAGGTCCCCGGGGGGGCATGATCCTCGCAGGTGTCGATTTTGAAAATACTTGGGGTGCAGTTGCTCTGAAATCAGGCCGTGTTAAAATGATATCAGAACTCATTGACAGTGCCGTCATGCCCGGAATCCAGGGTGGTCCACTCATGCATGTCATCGCCGGGAAGGCTGTTGCTTTGGGCGAGGCTTTAAAACCCGAGTTTAAAACTTATTGTGAACAGATCGTTAAAAACGCAAAAGCACTTGAACGTACTTTTCTATCGTTGGATTATGACCTGGTTTCAGGCGGTACGGATACCCATGTCCTGCTCATCGATTTGACAAAATTCTCCGTATCCGGTAAAAAGACCGAACGGAGGCTCGAGGAGGCCGGGATCACCATCAACAAAAATATGGTCCCCTTTGACAAACGCAGCCCCATGATCACAAGCGGGATCAGGATCGGCACACCGGCGTTGACCACACGCGGTATGCAGGAGGATGTCATGCAGCATATCGCAGGATTGATCAATAAAGTAATCCGAAATATTGATGACGATGATATACTCGGGCAAGTGAAGGCAGAAGTTGCTGAAATCAGCAGTGCTTACCCTCTCTACACCAATTTGGTGTAAAAATCTATTCTGTAAACTCCCAACGATTCCACTAGCCAGCTACGCTGATCTCGTTCATGGCAGACCCGGTAAACAAGTACAATCCTGCGATCTCGGCTCTTGTGGATATTCTGAAAAAAGACGTATAATTCAGCATGTTTAGGATGATCTTTTATCCATTAAGGGGAGTCGAACAATTCTTCGAAGGGATCGGCCGGTATTTTTTACTGCAGTTGATGATTTTCAGGTCTGTCACTTCCTGGCGCTTGAACAGCAATAATACTATTGACCAGATGATGCTCATCGGCGCCAGATCCATTCCGATCATTATTCTGACCAGTTTTTTCTCTGGCATGGTCACCGCTGTTCAGTCTGCTTATCAATTCAGTTCGTTTATCCCATCCTATTATGTGGGCAGCGTAGTGGGTGAATCCGTATTGCTTGAACTTGCGCCCATGATCACAGGACTGGTACTGACAGGCAGGGTCGGAGCCACCATCACAGCGGAAATTGGCACGATGCGGGTAACTGAACAAATTGATGCATTGGAATCCCTGTCGTTTGACCCCGTCGGATACCTGATTCTTCCCAGAGTTCTGGCAGGCACAATTATGTTTCCGTTTTTAATAATCATTGCAGATTTTTGCGGTGTTTTTGGGGGTTGGATTTCCGCCAATGCACAGATGAATGTGACTCTCTTTGAATTTGTAAAGGGATTCAAACAATGGTTCACTCCCTGGGATGCCTGGTTCGGACTGATCAAAGCCCTGACCTTTGGTTTTGCCATTACCAGTATCGCGTGTTACCACGGATATTACACCCGTGGAGGTGCCCAGGGCGTCGGTAAGGCAACCACCATTACCGTTGTCGTCTCCTGTGTGACCATCGTCTTTTTGGACTATGTATTAGCGGCCATATTCCTATGATACAGGTTCAGGATTTAATAAAAGGATTTGGAGTCAAACCGGTTTTGAAAGGTGTATCCTTCGAAGTTAAGGATGGAGAAACCTTTGTCGTTATCGGGAAAAGCGGATCCGGTAAAAGTGTTCTGTTAAAACATATCATCGGTCTGCTAAAAGCGGATTCCGGTAAAGTTCTTATCGATGGAGATAATATAGCACTCCAGTCCTATCGGAGCTTGCAAAAGATCCGCCGTAAAATAGGGATGGTTTTTCAATCCGGAGCTCTCTTTGATTCCATGACGGTGGGAGATAATATCGCACTTGCACTGCGCCATAAAGAAGGCTTTACAAAATGGAGCATCAAAGAAAAAGTGATCGAAGCACTCGAAACTGTTGGGATGGCGGATTCTGTGGACCTGATGCCATCAGAGCTCTCGGGGGGCATGAAAAAGCGAGTCGGCTTTGCCCGGGCCATGGCACTCGATCCTCAATATATTCTTTATGATGAGCCCACTACAGGACTGGATCCTGTGATGACTGACAGAATTAATCGGCTCATGATCAAGTTTAAGAAACAGAGTGAGATTACCTCCATTATCGTGACCCATGAATTGCGCATCGTTCACGATGTTGCAGACAGGGTTTTATTATTAAATGAGGGTGAAGTGGCATTCAACGGTTTGCCTGAAGAAATTATTAGATCGGATGACCCCGTAGTCAGTCAGTTCATGACCGGGGACAGTACACTTGCAATTGGGGAGAAAGCATGAGATTATCTAAAATATTTTGGCTTGGATTGATCATTTCTGTTGCATCAATTGGATTTGTTTTAGGCTTGTTATATCTGCAGAATATATCTTTCACAAAATCAAATTATACTTTTACGGTCATCCTTGATAATGTTCAGGGTCTAAATACGGGCGATAATGTAAGCATGCTGGGGAAGCGTATCGGACGCGTTTCCCGCACAAAGATCATAGGCAAACAGATCGCTTTGGAATTATCTATCGATAACGTTTTTGCACTTAGCATACCCATTGATTCAAAGATTGAGATCAGGAGTGAAGGACTCATTGGAGAAAAATATGTCTCTATCTCACCGGGGAAAGATACCAATCACTCTATTCTGCCCGGCGATACTGTTCAGGGGACACGTGAGGTGGATTTATCAGAAATAACCCCCGGGATTATTCCCCTGACCCAGGACCTGGGAGTTTTCGCCAGAAGATTGAAAGCGACACTCGGCGAAGAGGAAAAAGAAAAAGTAATCGCCACCATCCACCATCTGGAGGAACTTACCGGGAATATGACACTGTTGGTTCAGGAATTTCGGGAGACCCTGACCGATAGTGAAAGAATAGAAATTCAGCAGTTCGTTCAAAATATCAAGATCATTTCCGACAGTCTGAAAGTTGGGTTGGTATCTGATCTTGGTAAAGTGGATTCCATCCTGAATGATATCACGAAAGTCACACAAAAATCCGGGGATCTGGTTGAAACTTTCGAATCTTTTCGAAAATCTGCAGATTCGTTTTCAAAAAGTGCGGAATCTTTCCGTACCGCCATCACTAAAATAAATCTCGCCGTTGATAAGCTGGATTCCACCAAAGGGACCCTCCCAAAGTTTCTGAATGATGATTCAGTCTATAACAATGTTGACAGTTTGGTTTATGATTTAAGATGGATCGTAAACGATTTTAAAGAACATCCGGGGAAATATTTGAAAGCCTATATCAGATCAAAAAAATAGGGTCATATTTTGCAAAATGAAGACTTTGAGCTTTTGAAAGAGGTTCTCGCCTGCCCGGCCTGCAAGGGTAAACTGATCTATCACAGGGAGAAATCAAGATTAAGCTGCAATCGCTGCAGATTGTATTTCCCGGTGAAGAAAAACATACCCATTCTCCTGTTGGATAAAGCGGAACATTTTGACGAATAGGACATTTCTTCTGTCATGTTTAATTTGTTTACAGAAATGGAAATGGTTTATATTCTCGCCTAATTTAATGGAGAATTTATAGACTTTCGCTAATAGGATTGCGGATCTCCTGCGAGATCTGAAATTGTTGAACAAGGTGGTTATTGTTTTGCAGGGATCCTGTGTGTTAGTCTGGTTTATAAAATTTAAACCGAGCGCAGCTCACGGGCCTTGCTCGGTTTTTTGTTTTTGGAGGAATAATTTACAATGAAATGGATTTTAAGATTTTCGATCATTGCCCTGTTAGCGGCAAATTTACAGGCGGTCGGTGAAGCAGGTGCAATTTTTCTACTCATCGTTCCCGGTGCGGGTCCTGCCGCAACCGGTGAAGCGCAGGTTGCTAAAGTTGACGACGCTTATGCAACTTTTTTCAATCCCTCGGGTTTGGCTTTTCTAACAGGGAAAGAGATTGCATTGATGCATGTGAACTGGCTGCCAAATCTCGCATCAGACCTATATTATGAATTTGCAACCTATCGTCAGGATGTTGATAATCTCGGTACATTCGGAGGGCATATTGCTTTTTTGAATCTTGGAGAACAAATCCGTACCGACGAAAACGGAAATGAGATTGGCAGTTTCAGAAGTAATATGTGGGCCATCACGGGCAGCTTTGGTACAAAAATATCACCTCGATCCTCTGTCGGTGTAAGTGCAAAAATATTTCATCAAAATCTGATCAGCGGTACTACCGGGGCGGAAAGCGGGAACGGGAAATCCACTGATTTTGCCTTTGATGTGGGCTATCTGTTGAAAATGAAAAAAGTAAACTTCGGGGCATCCATAACAAACATAGGTCCTAAAATCTCATTCATCGATGCCGCTCAAGCCGATCCGGCTCCGACTAATATGCGTCTTGGTGTTGATGTAGAGCTTTTCAATGATGGTTTCAATAAAGTAAATATTTTGGCGGATGCCAATAAATTACTGGTCGCTTCATACTCCAGCATGGATTGGGACGGTGACGGTCTCATTGGTGGATGGGATAGTAAGGGTCACGAATCACCGGGGAAAAACTACAATAAAAAAGGAGACCTTGAAACTGCCCATACCGATAAAGTTTACAAGGCTCTGATAACTTCATGGCTGGATGGCTGGTATTATGGCGGAGACCTCGATAAAAATTCCGACAGGAAGATTGGTGGCTATCAGTGGAATGATATCGATGGCGATGGTAAAATCTATCAGGGAGATGACACCATGGTCAATGGAGACAATTGCCCGCTCTGTGAACTCTATCAGGATGATGCAGGAATATATAATGATGGAGGAGATGTGGAAAAGGGAACCGGTAAAGACCGTTCTTTCAGTACTGAATTCAAAGAGATGGTTTATAACTTCGGTATTGAATATTGGTACACAACTTATTTCGTTTTACGTGGCGGCTATATCTATGATCAGGAGGGGAAAATTACGGTCCCAACTTTTGGTGCGGGGATTCGATTCGAGAATTATGGCTTCGATTTCGGATACACTGCCGCTGATAAACAGCACCCCAGGGGCAACACGATGTATTTTTCACTGAACATGATATTTTAAATAATTTCGTTGCAAAGATATCTTTCTATTTTAACGGTGATCGCCTGCGTGTTAGGTGCGGAGGCTCCTAATTATTTACCCAGATTAAAGATGTCCACCCACCAGTTCAACCCTGAGCCGACACATCTGATAGGGGTAATGGTTGAATTTCAGGATGAAGCGAACGATCCTGACAGCGTGCTGACCACGGGTAAGGGGCTATTCCTGACAGGTTCGGATACCGGCTATCAGAGCAGATGTGCTGGTGGATTTTTTGTAGATCCTCCTCCTCACAATGCAGCTTATTTTTCTAATCAACTCACAGCGGTTACCAACTATTATCAGACCGTATCAAATGGAGCGCTTGCCTTCACCAGCGATATGCTACCAACGGTTTATCAGTTAAATGGGCACATGGCCGAATATGCTCAGTCCGATACCGCTTTGGGGCGCATGTTCGTGGAAAGTGTCGAACTGGCAAGAGAAGCCATTGAACCCATCTTTACCGAACATACGCTGATTGTGGTTTTTCACGCAGGCATCGGTCAGGATTTCACATTGCCATTTCTTGATCCCACACCAATGGATCTGTCCAGTGCCTATATTGATCCCGATATGCTGGCAGGACAACCGCCGTTATTCGTGAATGGTTATGAGGTCAGCCGGGGTGTCCTGCTACCGGAAACTCAAAACCATATTTACTATGATGTCATCGAAGAGATATTTTCCAACATAACAGATTATTGTGATCTGCAGATTGGGATGACAGGGACTTTTGCTTTTTTAATGGGCTATGCTTTTGGTTTACCGCCCCTGTTTGTCACGGAAGATGGAGCACCGGGAATCAATCAGGGCGATCCCGGCGTTGGAGTCTTTGGATTGATGGATCAGGGTTCCAATAACGGCAGAGGCGTCATTCCGGCCCTGCCAACTGCCTGGACCCGTCTGTTAAAAAACTGGTCAACCACAGAGACTATTACATCGGATTTTGAAATCGACGTGAGCACGGAACAGATATATCGCATCGACATTACCGATAGTGAGTATTTCCTCATCGAAAACAGAAACAATTTCATCGATGCAGACATGGACATCGATGATTACCGCTATTCAGACAGCTATCAGATATCGAGTAATACGCCGGGACATTATTTTGATGTATTGCTGAATGTGCTGGACGACTCTCAAGTCACCGTGGATCCCGAAACCCAGGTTATATTGGGTTTTGATACATACGACTATGGCTACCCGGGGTCCGGGCTCTTGGTCTGGCATATAACAGAACCTGATGTCACAATTCTCTTTTCAGGGATCAACAACGACCGAGATCATCGTGCGGTTCACCTCGAAGAAGCAGATGGAGCCTTGGATATCGGTTTTCCATCAGCTGCTGTGTTTGCGGATCCCTCGGGCGGATGGTCCTGGGATATGTGGTATGCGGGGAACGATGCCTATTTTTTTGCCAATCCCGCCGAAGAGAACGATAACCCGGATAAGTTGCTGCGTTTTGATAATCTGACAAATCCCAATACCCGTTCCAACGGTAATGCAGAATCCTTCATAAGACTTGATGAGATCGGACCAGCTGGGGACAGCCTCCATTTCAGGTTCAGTCGCCCCACTGAAATACCAATAATTAATCTGGGGAATGGGGCTAATGTCGTTGGTTCGTCTTTTTCCGAACAGGATTCCAGCGCTACGGTCTATTATTTGAAAGAGGGTCAAATCTTCAGCAGGAGTGGGAACGAACTGGATTCACTGTACCACGGAAGTGAACTGATCAAGGTACTGACGAATCCTGTCTGCGGGGATACAACCCTGATTTCCTTAATTCAGTATGATACGATTTGGCTGAATGACAACTGTGAACGCATCGATGAATCCCAGTCACCTTACGGGGTCATTGTGTCCCACGGTATGGTCAATTCGACTGAAGAAATGATTCCGGTTCCCATGGCTGAATCCCTCGGTGATATCGATGGTGACGGCCTGGATGAAATTGCAACAATTGAAGAGGGTAACCTGTATCTACGGAACGGTAATCAAACTCTCGTCGATGGGTTCCCGGTTTACGGTAATTTTTTCGGTACGATCTTAATTGCCAATATCATGGGGGACGAAACAGCGGAGATCATTTGCCAGGAGCCTCATCAAATCGTCGTTTTCGACGCAAAAAACGGGAATCGCATCCAATCGATAGCATCCATGGGTGGGTACGCCCAATTAAGGCTGATCCCTTTTTGGAATGGGCGCTATACCGCATTGGTGGACGGACCCAGACTGCTGTTGTTTCCATTGGATTTTCCACACTTGTACTGGTCTGAGCGCCATGGCAATCCGTCAAATTCAGGTATTGTGCTTGGGGAACATGTTTCGGGATTACCCCAGTTTTCGGGGATGGATGGGGGGCGAACCTATAACTATCCCAACCCGGTAACTGATGGCGAGACCACGTTTCGTTTTTATATTGGTGAGGATGTCCAAAAAGTTGATATCCTGATCTACGATGCTGCCGGTTTTAAAATTGCCAACATCAGTGAGACAGATCTGACGCCCCATGAATATAATGAAATTCGTTGGAATGTAGAAGGTATCGATGCGGGAGTTTATCTCGCCGAAGTCAGACCGGATCACGGAGATTCAAAACTCGTTAAAGTCGTCGTGATCCAATAATTATCTCCCCTGTGATTAATAATAATCTTAAAACAATCCCCGGTATGCACCATTTGATCAGGTCAGTTTTCATGATTCTGTTGGTGCTGCCGACATTGACTCTGGCCCAGGGCTGGTATAATCATCCGGAGTTGGATTGGCAGACTCTCGAAACAGAACATTTTATCATTCATTTTCACCAGGGCACCGAACGCAGTGCTCGAGAGGCAGGAATTGTAGCTGAAAAAGCCTATGGCCCCATCACCACCATTTATCAGTATGAACCGGACTCAAAAACCCATTTGATCATTCAGGATACCGATGACTATTCAAACGGCGCGGCTTATTATTATGACAACAAAATTGTCATCTGGGCACTGCCTTTGGATTTTGATCTTCGTGGTTCACATCGCTGGATGCAAAATGTGATCAGCCATGAATTTACCCATATCGTGCAGATCGAATCAGCCATGAAGTTTCCCCGTCATATACCCGGTATTTACTTTCAATACATGGGCTATGAGAAAGAAAAGCGGGATGATGTTTTGTATGGCTTTCCCAACAGGATAATTTCGTACCCACTACCCGGCACGGCAATACCGCCCTGGCTGGCCGAGGGGACCGCACAACACATGTACAAAGAAGCAAAATTCGATTTTTGGGATTCGCACAGAGATATGATTCTGCGGGATAAATCGATGCATAATGAAGTCTTCAGCCTGGCGGACATGAATACATTTGGAAAAAAAGGCTTCGGCAACGAATGCACCTATGACCACGGCTTTGCTTTTGTTGAATATCTGGTGAACCGATTCGGAGAGGATGTGCTGCATCGTATTTCCCAGTCGCTCAAGAAACCCTATAATTATTCCATTCGCAAAGCCCTGAAAGACGCCACAGGCAGAGATGGACTGTTGCTGCATTCTGATTGGGAAGAGCAGATGTATCAGAATTACAGTCAGGAATTAGCAACTGTTTCGGGTCATGAAGTGAAAGGCTTTATCCTCGAATCTGAAGGAACCACCAATGTCCATCCGGTCTGGGCTCCTGATGCTAAAAGATTCGCCTTTCTGTCAAACAGAGACAACGACTATTTCGGTCAGACCGATCTGTTTATTTACAATATTTCCGATTCTTCTTCTACCAAAATAATGGGGGGTATTCAGACGGCTGTTACCTGGCTGAATGATTCGACTCTGGTTTATACCAAGCGGGGCAAACCCAATAAAAATGGTTCGCGTTTTTACGATCTGTACCAATACAGTATCCCTGATGAAAAGGAAAAAAGACTCACACACGATTTGAGGCTCACATCACCCGTTTATAATGCCGAGATAAATCAGATTGCGGCCATCACTACTTATGACGGAACTTCAAATGTTATGGTAAGTGATGCCGACTCTATCGACTTCAAACTCCTAACCCACGAAACCAACGGACTGCAGATGTTTTCACTTAGTTGGAGTGGTACCAGGCTGCTGGTTGATGCGGTTTACGACCAGGGCAGATCGCTTTACGAAATAGATCGTTCGGGAGAATTGAACCGTCTCAGTGAAGAAGAATGGGATACGCGGGATCCGCTTGAAAATAAGGGCTTCAGCCTCGCTGCTCGAGATAAATCCGGCATCTTCAATCTCTATGGCAGTACGCCGGAGGGAGAAGGCTATATTACTAATGTTGTTGGCGGAGCGTTCATGCCGGATATCTCAAGTGATGGGAAAATCATCTACAGCCTTTATGAAAACAGCCGCTACAATATTGCCATACTCGATACGATGATCTTCATTCCCGAAGAAGAAGTGGGTTATGACCCTGACTATTATCTGACAAATCCCAATAGTGAACTCATTGATCAGGGAATATCGACAGAAGCCGTGCCCTATTCGGATACGATGTCAAAGCCCTTCATCCTGCCGCGATTGATGGTCGATTACAATACACTCAAACCCGGCTTCTATGCCTATGCCAATGATGTGCTGGACAAATTGTCTATTTTTGGAGGGGGTTCCCTGAACAACATTGGTGATAAAGATATTTTTCTATTGTTTGAATTTCGGAAGTACAAGCCAACTCTTTTCACCAATATATACTGGATTTCACGTAATATCCACCAGAAACTGACGTATTTAATTAATTATCTTGTGGAAAGTGATCTGACAATTCAGTTTTTCTCGGCTGACATCGGTACCAGATTTCCTTTAGGGCTGAACAAATTCTGGCTGCAGTACACCTATACCAAATACAGAGAAACCATCAATCAAGTTGTTCGGGAAGCCGATCACACGCTCATTGGACAGGGTGGAATTTCATTCGATTACTATCGCGGACACCAAGTATCACTGCGCTGGAATCTTAAAATGCGGAAACCCGAATTTGCCGGGAATATGCTGCCATCGAATGGTTTTCAGGTTGATACTTTCATGAGCTATGAATGGAATGGTTTTATGGATGGCTTCGGGTTCAACGAAGAGTACTCAACCTATCAGCCGGTCTTCAAACCCAATAATACGATGAGAATTACAATTCAGGCCGAAAAAAACTGGACCTTGAATCATGAACATAAAATTGTCAGCTCTCTCGCCACACGCATTGAGGTGATCAGCAATCATGATGTGAATGATTTTTTCCAGTTTTATGGCGGGGGTATGATTGGAATGAAGGGTTACACTTTTTATGACTCGACTTTAGCAGGGACTTCATTATTTATTAATACGGCCGTGATTCGTATGCCCTTGTTCATGGAGAAAAGCCTTCCCGTGGCACACATGAATTTTCAAAATCTTACCGTGGGCTGGATAACGCAGGTTGGCGGCGGTTTTTACGGCAGACTGCAGGACTGGGTGAAAAACCAAAACTACAAAATTTCCACCGGTGTGGAATTGCGGCTGAGCGGGTATTCCTTTTTTGCCTATCCCACAGCCATCTCGTATGAGTACCATGTTCCCATTGGGGATACAGATAAAAGAGGGAAGCACTATTTTAAGCTGCTATTTGATTTTTAATGTGTGTAAAAACACGAGTAGCGTAATTTTGCAGTCCAGTTGATCTTAATGAATCGATCGAAAGAATATATTAAACAAAGGTAATTTTATGGCTTATAAATCTCTCATCGTGGCAGTATGTTTTTTGATTGGAGGAATGGCAATGGCCGGCATCCCTGATAACTCGCAGCAAGTAGCTTACTTGTACGGCTTTCAGGACACATCTGCATCTGCCATTGACACGACCACTCATGCATTAATGAGGGGCTCTGACTATCGATATCCGGGAAAGGCGATGATCTACTCGGGTCTTATACCCGGACTCGGTGAGTACTATTCGGGTGACTGGAAGAGAGCGGCTGTATTTGCGGGAGTTGAAGTGGTCTCCTGGATCATGTGGGCCAGCAATAACAAAAAGGGAAATGATAAGAACACTGAGTTCGAAAGATTTGCCGATGACCACTGGGATTTTGCCCGTTGGATTGGAAATTTTTATAACTGGGAGGATGCAGACACAGCCTTCAGTACCATGTTTTCAACCGCCGCTGGTCATTATATCGATATTTACGAAGCCAGCCACAATGTAGGTTTTTTCTATACTGATTTCAATTCCAATGGCAATCCGGTAGAGGTCTCTAATACCAGTACTCAGGATGTTGTTGAAGCCCTGTTTTTTAACCCCGACACAAATTACCCCTATAACGAACAGGAAATCGCCGATTATATTGCCACAGATGATAATTTCATCGTTATCAAGGACCAGACCTATTATGAAAATATCGGAAAATATAACCATTTCTATGCGGGTTGGGACGACACCTGGGACCCTGCTACTCAAACAGATTCAATGCAGGATTTTATTTTTGATAACGATGGGTATATGGTAGCAAAATCACCCAATAAGTGGAATTACCGTGGTATGCGCAGGAAATCCAATGACTATAAAAAATATGCCGGCTACGCTATTTCGGCGGTTATGGCAAATCACTTTTTCAGTATGCTCGATGCTGTTTTCACTACCCGTAAGTGGAATGCTCAACATACTCCCAAAATATCAGCAAGAACGACTTTCAATCCCCAGAACAAGCTTGGGATTGGTGGTGTTGTCGTCTCTATTGACTGGTAAGAATATGCACAAAAGAGTTATTTATTTATCCATTTTAATTTTCTTGCTTGCCGGATGCGCGAAAGATAAGCCCGTAATCGAAGAGGATCTGTCAATCCGCTATGAAAAAGCAACGAAATTGTTTGAGAAAGGAAAGTATAGCCGTGCTCAAACAGAATTTGAGTATGTTGCTATGAACAACCCGGGTTCGGAATTGGCCATTCAATCTGAATTCTATTTGGCTGAATCCCTGTTCAATCAAAAGAAATATCCGGAGGCAGCCGTGGAATACGAGCGTTACATCCGTTATTCCCGTGAATCAGAAAAAATCGAGTTGTCCCGATTTCGAGTATGTGAGTGTGCCTTCAATTCCATTATGCCCTATCAAAAAGATCAATCTGGTACAATGACAGCGCAAAACAGACTGCAGGAATTCATCGAAGATTTCCCAGGTTCCAATCATGTTCCCGATGCAGAAAAATATATCTCTAAAATTAGAAATGATTTGGCCCGCAAGGAATATGAAACCGGACGGCTTTACCTGAAACTTGAAGAATATGATTCTGCCATCATTTATTTTAACAGCTTGCTTGACGAGTATTACGATACGGATTTTGCAGATGAAGCCCGCATCAGTATTGCCTTTGCCTATCTTTTGGATCACGCCCCTGACACGGCTACAAATTACCTCATCGAAAATAAAAATAATTTCCATTCGGCGGAAAAATATGATGAGGGACTGCAATTAGCCAAAGATACAATGAGCGGTAAATTATCTCTGAAAGATTACGTCAGATTGTATAAGTGAAGCTCTTTTTTCTCGGTGGTAGTTTTGATCCGCCCCACCTGGGGCATCTTGCCATTGTTGAAAAATGTGTCGGAAGATACGACAAATTCCTGTACGTCCCAGCCAAATGCTCGCCCCACAAAACAAACTCGCCCATCGCTGATGATGCCCAGCGTCTGCAGATGTTGGAGCTGATGGCGGCTGAAGTGCCGCTCTGTAGTATCGACACTTTTGAACTGAACGTTCCTGCACCCAGTTATACATTAGCCACCATACGGCATTTGCTGCAGACATATCCGAAAACAGAAATATCAATGCTGATTGGCTTCGATCAATTGGCTAACTTTGATAAATGGTATCATTATCAGGCAATTCTGGAATTGGTAAAAGTTATTTGTTTTCATCGTACCGGTCATACAAATATTCCCCCCGCGATTTCTTTTGATTTCGAGATGATTGAAGATTTTCAATGGAACCAATCATCCACGGCTGTTCGTAAAAAATTCAAATCCGGGGACCCAAGTGTGGCCGATGATCTGCATCCCCTGGTCTATCGCTATATCATCGAACAAAAAATATATTCATGATTACTAATTTATTGATTCTCGCAACCGGGCTCGTCTTTTTGTATTTCGGGGCCGAGTTTTTAATTCGCAGCGGAAAACGGATTGCCGTTCGTTTGGGTGTTCCCACTTTAATTGTTGGAATTACCTTCATCGCATTCGGCACCAGTTTACCGGAGCTGATCGTGAGTATCATCGCCAATCTCAAAAACGAGACTGAAATCGTTCTTGGGAATATTGTCGGATCCAATATTGCCAATCTGGGGCTGGTCATCGGCGTATCGGCTCTGCTTGCACCAATTACTTTTCATTTTAAAAAATCCAGAATAGATTTCTATTTTTTAATTTTTGTTACCCTGTTATTGGCAGTGATGTTAACAACGGGTCATTTATCTCTTGTTCACGGTATATTATTTTTAGTCTTGCTAATAGGATACTGTACACATTTGTATCGCTCAAACACAAACAATCTCAATGTGGGCAAAGACCCACTTACACCCATTACCATAGTGATGTTTGCGCTGGGGATCGGCGGACTCTGGCTGGGTTCTGACCTGTTTGTGAAAAGTGCCGTTAACCTTGCAGGCATCTTAGGCGTATCGAAAGTTGCTGTAGGGATGACCGTCGTAGCACTGGGGACATCAATACCCGAACTCGCAACCTCAATAATTGCATCGGTTCATGGAGAATCTGAAATAGCTGTCGGAAACGTGATCGGATCAAATCTCTTTAATATTCTCGCTGTCATGGGTTCTGCACTGCTTATTAGGGGTATAGATTTCGAGTTCAGTGAGATATGGATCAATGTAGTGATCATGGTATTGTTCACGATTGCAATGGTATTTCTAATAAAACTGAAAAATGGAATATCCCGTCCCTGGGGGATCTTGTTTTTTCTGGGATATGTTGCCAGTTGCTACATATTATTCATTTGATTCTTATGCGGGTTTTTAGCTAAATGATAGATTTTAAAAATGTGACTGCCACTTTCTCGGACAATGCCGGAATTTTCGACCTGACCTTTCATATCGACAAAGGCGAGATTGCCTTTCTCATGGGACCAACCGGGGCAGGAAAATCAACTGTTCTCCGAGCTATTTATAAAGATATTCCGGTAAAAAATGGGCGGATCATCGTCAATGGTAATGATACCGGTAAAATTAAAAAACGCAAAATTCCGATTTACAGGCGCAGTATCGGTACGATTTTCCAGGATTTTAAATTATTGGATGACAGGACTGTTTTTGAAAATGTGGCCCTGCCGCTGCATATTGTCGGAGTCCCCCGGAAATTAATCAATCAGCGCGTTAATGAAGTACTCGAACAGCTTGGTTTGCTGGATTTAAAGAAGGAACATCCCAACAATATCAGTGGGGGAGAGCAGCAGCGTATTGCCATCGCCAGGGCACTCGTAA
>CAZIYQ010000013.1:0-23646 GCA_964543505.1 uncultured bacterium
ATCTTGTTCTACTATTGTAAAATCACCCTCAAGTGCTAATTGGACGCCTGCGATATTGCCATCAGCCGTCAAAACTAAACTGCTGCCGTCGTTTTGGATGGCAGCTGTCGTGATAGTTACCATATCCGATTGACGCCTCCCCAGAATGATGCTGATGATCTGGATGATATCCACCACATCCAGAGAACCGCTGGAATCCATATCAGCATATTCGATATTGTAACCACTCTCAACAGGATCTATTTCTCCAAGAATAATGAAAACGCAGATGACGATATCGTTTACGTTGACCATGGCATCCTGATTTATATCCCCTGTGGGAACAATGGGCAGGTCAGGAATTTGTGCCAGATCGAAGGAAGAAATTCCTTTTTCAGTTGCCATGTAGGCGGTTTGTCCCGTGTTATCAAAAGCAATATCATAGACCACGTCGGACAATAATCCACTGTTGGAAGAGGTAAACCCATTGCCATCAGGCCAGAGAGATAAGTTCTCCCTAATCACGAAAACACCACTGTGTTGCGTGGTTATCCATTTATTATTTAAAGAATCGATCCTTATCCGATCGCCTTTAAACAGGGGCACATAGGTCAGTAAAGGAGTCTCACTAAGGGGAATGAGGGTCAATCCCGCTTCACTCTCGTCAACTGTGTAACCCTGGACTCCTCCACTTGTGATCAACCATAATTGCCCCGTCATATCAAAAGTAATGGACCACACCGATTCGCCGGGGAGAATATCCATGTTCAGGATATCCAGCCAGACATCATCTGATTCATCGTCGAGAGTTCCCTGTGTGTTGATGACTCGCAGACCTCCATCTGCATATTCAGAGATATTATCATTCATCGGGACATCCCACTTCAAGCCAAACCAGGCCCTCCCGAGACTGTCAAATGCAACTTCCTGCGGGAGGTGTGAGCCCATATCCGGTGCGGTAACATGACTCCATGTGATTCCATCCGTTCTCTGAATGGCGGCAATATGATTAAAGGTTTCTGAATAGGGATTTACGATCCAGATATTTCCATCTGCGTCTTTCTTCATTTGGTGAATCGTGAGGTAAAGATTTGCCCAGTACTGATTATAGATCCCATTCAATCCATCAAGGACACCATTGGTTGTGTCGTTAACGGTAATTTCGTAACTCATAGGGTCTATCTCGATTGCACCGCCTCTTGTGGCCGGATTGCTGGGGCGAATGCCACTGTTGCTGAAGATCAAGTTTCCACCGGAATTCTCAAGTATGCTCCAGGGTGTATTTGAGCCCCTGACATAGTTTATGGACATGGCTGAAAAATTATCGGTTCCCAAGTCATCCAGCAGAAAGGAACCTGCAATGGCTGCCGGTATAAAATGTAAATATTGCCCCCCTGAATTAATGAAAGCACCCTGCCGACTCACTCCGGCAAGGTCGTTCTGTGCCGTGAAAGTGAGAGCATTAAAACTGTTGCTGATAAAAGTATTCGGTACATGCTGTTCGTAAGTTCTGCTGGTCATGTCCCAAATCAATAGCCCCTGATTTTGCACTCCAAAAACAACTGAATCCGTCCCTTTCATATAACAGGAAAATGTAGAACTCACGGGTATGTGAAAGGGGTATCCATCCAGCAGTGTCAGGGCAGAATCGAATTCATAATAATTTGTGGTTGTCAAAACTGAATAATGACCACTGTCGATATCAAGTCCGGCATCTAATACGGTTCCTGAAAAACCACTGTATTGTTGTACCCAGGTCCCTGTAATATCCTTGGTAAGTAAGCCTGAACTTGTCACGACAATTGGCTGTTCACCGGCGATGAATTGGACCGGTATCGTTGAATTCGTTACCATTGTCCAATTTGAGCTTGAAGTCAAAATATCATTCACAAAATCGCCCGCCATGACACCCATTGAAGTTGTCACATAGACAGAATCTCCGAATTGGTCGACATCCAGAATATTGGGCAACTGAATGGGGAAATTATTGAAGTGGTTCTGAAAATAGGGCAGATTGTTTTCGTCTGTCCGGAATTCAATGATTCCCAGCTCATTATCCACCTGATAAGAAGCAAAAGCAGTCGTTCCTTCAATACAGAATTTTCGGATGATTTGAATATCCAGTTGGTCGATGATCCTCTGAATGCCAAATTGAGGATGATAGATTTGCACTGAACCATCCGGTGTGTTGCTCCCAAGCCATAAATTCCCCATTCCATCGCTGGTCAGGGAAAAAATATCCAAAGAGGATAGCCCCTCCGCCTGACCCATGGATGTGAACTGACCGGTCGTGTTGTCAAAACTAAGCAGGCCTCCTGCCGTGGATGCGAAAATCTTACCGTCATCCGCAATTTCAACTCCCGTTGGAGTCAGTAAAGAAGTCATACTTCCCCATTCGTATTCAGGTGGGGCACCCCCTGCAGAGCAATCAGAAAAACACAGATTCATCATTATGAGGTTACGGTTATTGGCATTATCCCAGGCTTCAATATTCAGAGTATGCAGTCCGGAATATTCTTCACTGAGTTGAACCTCAACGCTACCCGCTGTATTATCACCAAAATAATAGTTGAAATCCCCGGTGATAACCTGTGCATTTGATTCATCGTCCACCCAGTATCGCAGATCATGTCCCAACGCGCCCATCAAATTGATTCCGGCATCATCCTGGAAATTAAGCGTCAGGTCGTAAGGCGCGGTCAACACATCATTTTCAGCTACTGGATCACCATTATACTCGACTGTAATAACGGGACCCGTATCATCCTCAATGGCCCCTGATGGCTCGATGATTGGAATATCAAAAATCAGCTCACTGTTTCCCGTATAGCTGCCATCGTTGGAAAAAACATTGATGCTGGCTGTGCAGTCATCGCAAAAAGGCATATCCAATGGTGCAATGAAATCCACAGCGCCAATAAAATTCCCCTGAAAAGTGACCGATCCGGGTAAAGTGTAAGTCAGGATGGTTGACTCTCCATATACCTGCACAACCTGGGTTTCAGGTCCTTTCACGATAATATGAGAGCCCATTGCATCATAAGGCGTATTTAAGCCAACATTTGAAACCGATAGAATTTCGATCTGGTCGGGAGAGTTACTAATAACAGAATGAACCTTTGGAAAGGGCAGCCTCATGGCAGGATCGCCCATAACGTGATAGTGGAATTCCGTGCTGCCGATCTTGGATTCTTTCAGCAATTCACCAAGACGATAGTCATTAAGATCATATTGGTAATCACTGATATTTTGATAGAACCGATCAATAAAATTCGCTACGACATCGATGAATAAAGCTCTCGTTGGCGTAATCATGGCAATGACGCCATCCGGTTTTTTGATGAGCTCTTCGGACATGCAATCCGAATTATCATAATGACCAAAATCACACGAACCGATAACCCAGATTGGCAGCTTGCCCGGGGGAGCGGACATAATATCGAGGTCCCGGCCCATATTGATAATGAGCTCATCTGATAAAGTGGTTTCATTGCCATGGCCAATATAGTTGATCCAACCAACTCCCTCATTGAATTTGGCAATAAAATCACTGGTCAGCTCAGGTAAAGTCGGCCAGCCTCCGGAGGAGTAATCGGGTGTGTATTCGGTTCCGTACAAGCATTCCACATTAAGTGATGACCTTAAATCCTGGTAGATCATATTTGAATTGGCCACATGGGTAATCTCTGCTCCGTAGGTGCCCCCGGATTTATGGGCATCATCTGCCAGCAAAACGACATCACTGCGCCAATCGCCTGTATCTCCTGATAAAGTATAATCTCTCACCTTATTGACTACGGTCATGGCATCCGTCAAATTATCGACAACGATTCGACCTGTCCCAATTTGAGGATGGGCCTGATAAATCTGCAGGGTCGTATAAAAATCATCCGAGAGGTTACCGTACCAATCATAGATTGGGGGTACGAGATTTTCGTCCCCAAGAAACAGTGCAAGTCGCAGGTTTGCATTATTTTCAATTTCATTTAATAAATAGAGCCGGATGGCCTGGCTCTCAGTTGTGTCCGGATACAATGAATAAATCGATTGGGTTGTAATGACCGCCGTTGAGAGTTGATATTCCGGCTCAACTTCGGTGCTGTGAAGCGTGCCAATGATCTCAGCGGCAGGAACCAGAGACTCGTCAGTAATGATATAATAATCCTCATTAGTGGCAAAGCTCAAAGTTGTCAGCGAAAATATACCTATGAGTATGCAAGATTTTAATCCCATTATTTCCTCATTTAAAGTTTACTGTATTGTTCATGGAGATTGACTTACAGGGAGATCAGAATCAACAGAGATGTTCGATCATAAATCTATTGAATTCTTATGAATAATTTAAGGCAATGGTAGGAATCCATCTTATAATTAAATGTAATGATTGATTTCAGTTCTCATTATTCATCAAGTAAAGTCTTATTGTCAGTTCTCATCGTTCAGCAAATCGCTCATCCACCAATCGAGTGTTTCAGACAAACCCTGGGAATATCCGATTTCTTCATAGCGGATATCACCATTCTTATCGATGATACAAATATAGGGGATACTTTCTAATCCATAATTATCCGCCAGTTCATCATTACCAAAAAGTAAAGTCATGCTATAATCGTTGTCCGTCATTGTGGATTTGGCTTTTTCGATATCTCTTTCCCAAATATTTACCGAAAAGACTTTAACTTCATCCTGATTCTGCATCCTGTACCATTTGTCAATAACGGGCATCGCCATCCTGCAGGGACCGCACCAGGTAGCCCAAAAATCCAAAACGACAACTTTGCCTTTTAAACTTGAAAGGCTCACTGATTGGCCATCGGCATCCGGAATTGTCCAGTCGTGTGCCGCCTTTTTGATCTTTTCAGCCTGAAGTTCAATTCGTCTGGAATCAGCACCCTCGTTCCAGGCGTTTTTCATATTTCCAATAGTATCTTTCCAACGAGGGTCGTCCCTCAAAGCAGCGAGATCCCTGTTTTTTTCTGCAGCTTCGTAATTACCCCAACCATTGTCAGCTGCAGCATTAAGGAATTCGAATGCTTTATCTAAATTTTCCGATTTCGCATAGATTCTGGCTAAGGCGAATGACGCATTTTTATCAGTTAGATAATTAGGAAATGCGTGATAGTATTTGATAATCCGGTCGTATTCTTTTTCTCTTTGAAGGAAATTCGTATAATAGGCGTTAATTTTTCTTTGACGGTCAGTTGTATCAAAGTCTCCCAGCTCGATTTTATTATCCACGAATTGTGAGACCGATTCAAGAGTAGCCGGATAGTTTTTTAATTTTGTGTAGGTCTGTGCAAATTCCAGATCATTAGCCCAATCTGCATCAATCGCTTTGGCTCTTTGCAAAATATCCAGCTCATTTTGAAAATCTTTTATATATTTATAGTAACTGTTCATGAATTTCAGGGAATAATCCTTATCACCATCTACCTCGAGCAGTTTATGGAAATAGGGAATGTCTCCTTCATATTGTATCGCAAGTTGCTTTTTTTCATCAGTATTTTTTCTCTGATCAAAGAGCCCTATGACATAACCTGCAAAGAGCAGTCGATATCCATAGGCCCAGTCAGGGTTCAGTTTAATTACATCCCTTCCAAGGGTCACTTGTGTCAGCTGGGATTTAGCGATTCGTCCTTTAAGATAGAGGTATTTGGCCGAATCAGGGTATTGTTGATGCAGTTTCTCAAAATAGGCTGTCGCACTGTCTGTGTCAAGGCGCTTCCATTTGTTCTGAGCCGCACGGATCACGTCCATATCATCTGCTTTTTCCACAAATTCTTTGCAAATAGCAATTGTAGTGGAATCATTCGTGCTGTTCTCAAACAGCTGATCGAGATCAGCCTGTGCGTAAGCCGCCAGTGAAACATGAAAAAGCAGGCTAAAAATGAAGAGTTGAATTGGTTTCATATAGGTTCGAATTCCAGTCTTATTTAAATTTTCGGTGGTTTAAATTTACCCTTAGGGTCGTCCTTCAGCCCTATAGTTTTCTCCATTGAGAATTTATCACAGATCTTTCCAGAGCTAATCCCCAATTGACGTCTTAAGCATCGGTCAGCCGTTTTACAGAGAGGCAATGTATTTCTTCAACTCCAAAACCATTGCTGGACTATGTGTCCCCTGATTTGTTTCAAGATCAATCAAAGTCGATTCAGGCAGGATCTGATGCATTTTCTGTAAATTTTCAGGTTCGTGCATAACATCTTTCGAAGCGCCGAAGATCACCACGGGCAAATCGATTTTCGGAAGAATATCCCAGACACTATATTTAGAGAGAGGAATGGCAGCTTTCTTCAGCTTGGCCGGATCGGCATTATCCAGGGCGGTACAATATTTAATATATTGAGATGGATCACTTTTGACATCCAATCTAAAATTTTTCAGATACCATTTTACGAAAGGCTTGATCAATGCATAAATTGGCGGGGATACCAGATGTACCATTACAATCCCAAAGCGAGGCACTCTAATAACCGCATTTGGTCCGACCAGCGCTAAACATTTCGGTCTCTGTTTTAATTTTTGGGCACAATCGAGAATTGCAGTCGCTCCAAGAGAACTCCCAAACAGGATGTAGCCCCTGTCTTTTAGTTTTAGCCAATTGACGTAATTAACGATGTCATCTCCGATTGATTCCACATCGTATTTTTCACGAGATCCAAGAATAGATGATTTCTTCTCTCTGGTTTCCAAATAAAATATCTGATGCTCACGGGACAATTCCACCAGCACATCATGCCAGCCTGCCATGACCGAAATCCAGCCCGGTACAAAAACTACCGAAAGTTTCCCGTTGTTTTGAGCGGGAGTAAATACATAATGTCTTAATTTCACCGTTGGCGATAACTCCACCATCTTCTCATCAGCAGAGGTCCCCGGTGCACAGAATTGTTGTAAATCAGTTAATTGAAAATCCATTATACAAAAGGTATTTGATTACGATTTTTCCGGTGGTACCACTTTTTATTGCGTTTATAAATCTTCTTAAAATCGACAAACAAATCATCATAAAGCTTTCGATTGCTCACTTCGGGGGAAAATGTTTTATCAATTTTTATGAGGGATTTTATATCACCGAATGTGTCCAGATAACCCATGGCTTTGGCAGCCAACAGAGCGACACCGCGAGCAGCAGCCAACTGGGGATTTGAGACTCTGTTAATTTTACGGTTCATCACATCTGAAAAAATCTGGCACCAAATATCACTCTTCGCACCCCCTCCGACGATGTTCAGTTCATCTACAGAATTGTACATTTTTTCCAAAGTTTCCATCGCCCAGCGGGTGTTCATGGCTATGCCTTCGAATACAGCCCTGATAATATGAGCCTTGCTATGATTCAGACCGAGGTTAAACAGCCCGGCACGCACAAAATCGTCATCAAGCGGGCAGCGCTCTCCAAACATCCAGGGAGTAAACATCAACCCTTCAGCTCCCGGGGGCACGGTTGAGGCGATTTGATCAAACTGTTGGAAAATGGCACTGGATTCTTCTTCTGCTCCATCCTGTTGATCGTCTGGAAGAAATGTTTTTTTAAGCCATTCCAGACAGGCTCCTGCCGTTTCCTGATGGGCCATCCCCAGATAATACTTTTCCGGATTGGTACTGCCAATGCAGCCAGCATAGTGTATGATATCGATTTTGCGTTTCGCAAAATGTCCACCAACCCAGCCACTGGTACCCAATGAAATATGTAATTCACCTTCATCCAGTGCCCCGGAGCCCAGGGCAGCTGCAGCAAGGTCGCCAGCCCCATTGATGATGGGAGTGCCTGGCAAAAGTCCGGTTTTTTGTGCGGCATCCGTTGTGATCCGGCCGATAATTTCGGCACTTGGTTTTACTTCAGCCAATTGCGCCGGTTTGATCCCTGCTAATTGGCAAAGGTCCGGATGCCATTGATTAATGGCATCTCTCGTGTCGAGCATCCACCAGATCACTGCAATATCTACAGATGTCACCATTTCACCAGTGAGTTTAAAAATGATATAATCCTTGGCATCCAGGAATTTGGCGGTCTTGTGAAATACCTCGGGCTCATTTTCTTTTAACCACAGAATACGCCCTATTTGATCCTTCCCTGATTGTCCTGGACTCCCCCCGGTGATGCGCAGGAATTTGAGCACATTAAAAATATTATAGCCCATGATCCGCGGTTGTTTCCATAGTTTCTTGTGAATAATCTTTGCAGCCCTAGAGTCCATCCAGCTTAGTGCAGGCCGTAAAGGCACTCCGGATTCATCTACTGGCAGAAGGCATTGATTCTGCGCGGAGAAAGTCACCCCAACAATATTTTCCGGTTTAATCCCGGACTTTTTGAGGAGCGCGCGAGTGGTTCTCTGAATTGCCTTCCACCAATCTTCAGGATCCTGTTCTGCCCAATTCGGATGCGGATAGGAAATTTGATAGGTTGCTTTTGATAAATCGAGAATGCTGCCAGTTGTGGACACCAGCACCGCTTTATCTGAGCTTGTCCCCAGGTCGTGAGAGATGATGTAATTTTTTGATCGTTCTATATCCATAATCGTCTGCAGATAAATTTATGAATCATCTGATTTTTGGAGAGAAAATTTTCGCCGTCAAGGTTTTGTCTGTAATTAGAAACCGGGATTGTCTTTTAGTTCTTCAGTTGTTTAGCTATGGCAATCGATTGGTAAACGGCATCTTCAATCTCTTCCAAAGTGAAGGGTTTACTAACGACTACATCAACGACAGACTTAATGGAATCGTCATCCTCTGCACTCATGGCCCACCCTGATAGTAGAATTATGGGGACTCCTTTCTGCATGGATTTAATTTTCGACGCTACCTCCTTCCCGCTCATCTCCGGCATCCCCAGATCGGTAATGACGAGGTCATATTCATTTTCAGAATAATCCTTGATCGCATCAATTGCGGATAAGTGGCTGGAAACTGTGTGCCCAAAACGCTGCAGTAGGGAGCTAAGAACATCAAGCACATAACTTTCATCATCTATAGTCAAGATTTTTATCGGTTTAAAACCAGCTTTTCGTTCACGCTGGATGACAAGGGGTTTTTCTTTGCTCAAGGGAAAACTAAGTGTGAATTGTGTTCCTCTTCCTTCCATGCTTTTGACATCGATTTCACCATTATGCCGTTGGATAACACCAAAAACCTCACTCATACCCAGACCAACGCCATTAACCCCTTTCGTTGTGAAAAAAGGATCAAATATTTTTTCCTGAATTTCCTTTGTCATGCCGATACCTGTATCTTTGATTTGCAGGAGGGCTTTTTTATTTTCCGATCTGGTTTTAATACTGATCACACCACCGTCGGGCATCGCGTCTGTAGCATTGAATAGCATATTCGTAATGGCATTACTGAGTTCGGATTTATTTCCTAAAATATTAACTTCATCTTTGAGGTCGAGCACCGGTTCGATGATGATACCATTTTCCATCAAAGCTTTGCTCCATCTTGGCTTTGCCAGGGCAACAACATCCAGAATCAATTTCTTTAGATCGATCGCAATATGTACTTTATCTTTTTTATGGCGGGTAAAGTCCTGCATTTGCCGAACGGTAGCCTTTCCATCATGTACGGCCAGTTCAATCATTTTTAAATGTTCCATAAAATCAGGATCAGGATTTTTCAATTTCATCAATTCAACCTGTCCAAGCACACCTGTGAGAACATTGTTAAAATCATGGGCGATTCCTGAACTTATTTGACCAATGGCTGCTAATTTTTTTTGTTTTGCAGACTGATCAATCAATTCATGTGTTTTTGTAATATTCCGCAATACCAGCAAAAAACCGATGAGTGAATTATTATCATTAAAAATGGGATGTGTTCTTTCTTCAAAATATTCACCAAATCGATTGTCAAGAAAATCGACGGGGACCAGAGTACCACTTTCTATCGTTGGCAGCAGAGGGCAATTCGGGCAAGGTTTATCCCTTCCCCGGAGAACCTGGAAGCAGGGTTTTTCAGCTATTGATTCGCTGTCAGTGTACATGAATTCTGTGGAATGATTAAATTCCCTGATAATAAAATTTTGGTCGCAAAGCAACATCACATCCCGTAGATTTTCCAGGATGGTTTTAAAATTTAATTTAGACATGTGCCCCATTTATGTTTTATAGAATCTATGAATTGAATCGTTGAAGGGTATTATTTTTACCAATTAATTATGATAAGTAATTTACATGATTCAACTAATAATACAATCATGGAATCTGAATTTGATGATTGTATTAAATGAATGGACTGGAGTCAGGCAATCAACTTGATTTATCAAATAAAAACACGATCACTTCAAATGCCCAATTAAGGAAGGGAAATTTTTGAGTATGCTAAATATTTTTGTCATCGATGATGATGATCAGATCAGAGATAGTCTTGCGGAATTCCTAACAAATGAGGGCTATAATGTTCAGTCCTTTCAAAGCGGAGAGGAAGCCCTGACCGCAATTGATAAGACGGCACCGGAAGTTATTTTACTCGATCTCGTGTTGCCAGGTGCAGACGGTCTTGAGATTTTGAAAGAAGTCAAGTTGAAATCCCCCGAAACGATGGTGATTATGATTACAGGACACGCTGATGTTTCAACTTCCGTCAAGGCTATGAAATTGGGTGCGATGGATTACATCAAAAAACCATTTGATCTAGAAGAAATCCGTCTGTGCATTCTGAAGGCTGAAAATTCTAAATCGAAAGACGAACAGTTAGCGTACCTGAAGAAGGAAAACATGAAGGGCTTTGACGAATTCATTGGCAACTCACCGCAAATTAAAGCTGTCTTTAAATTTATTAAGACAGTTGCAAAATCACCGCTTACATCGGTCCTGATAACTGGTGAAACGGGCACCGGGAAAGAATTGGTAGCAAAAGCGATCCACTACCATAGCCCTAGGGCAAATAAGCCCTTTATCGAATTGAATTGTTCAGCATTTCAGGAGACTTTGCTGGAATCAGAGCTTTTTGGCTATGAACCTGGTGCCTTTACCGGAGCTCGTAACCGCAAGAAGGGTCTCATTGAACTGGCTCAAAAAGGAACTTTATTTTTAGATGAGATCGGCGACATGAGCCTAAATCTTCAATCCAAATTATTAAAGGTGATTGAAGATAGAAAGCTCTATCGTTTGGGCGGCGTGCAGGAGATAACCATTGATGTGAGGGTATTAAGTGCGACATCAAGCGATTTATCTGCTTCGATCAATGATGGTAAATTTCGGCAGGATTTATTCTACCGTTTAAATGTGACCTCTATTGAATTACCCCCATTGAGAGATCGAGGCGATGATGTCCTGCAGCTTGCAGAATTTTTTCTGAATAACTTTGTACATGAATTCAAGAGACCTATAAAAGGAATCAGTATTGAAGGAAAATCGAAGCTTTTAATGCATTCATGGCCGGGGAATGTAAGGGAGTTGAAAAATGTAATCGAAAGGGCAGTTCTATTCGAATCTAAATCCATACTAACTCCGGAAAACATATCTATTTTCAATAACATTACTACCTACGATCCAGCAGACGGTTTGAAAACGATGAGCTCACCAATGATCAACCTTCCTGAAAACGGTATTTCATTGGCAGAAGTGGAAAAAGAATTAATTGTTAAAGCTCTTGAGCTGTCTAATGGAAATAAGACAAAAGCGGCACAACTTTTGAGTATATCGAGAGATAAAATGCGTTATAAAATTAGAAAATTGAATATTAAAATCTAACTTAGAAATGATTATCGATGATGAGTGATATCAAAAATGATTGTGCAGACCTGTTGAACCTATTACTAAAGTATTCTAATAAAATAACAATGAGAGACATTTCACATTCTCTTAACAATTTTCTAACACCAATTCAGATAAAACAGCAATTATTGTCCTTATCGATCGACAGCGATTCACAGCCGGATGAAGCACAGAAGGTCACAGATCTTGGCAATAATATTACTAAATTAAAAGAATATTCAGCTGGACTGATTACAACCTCCGTAATAAAAAATAGGGATGATACATCCTCAATGAAAGATATGCTCTCACAGATAGAGTCAGACCTTCATAAACTCGGGATTTCTAAATTCTGCATTTTGAAGTCCAGGGTCGATATCAATATTTCTAATATCAATGTAGATAAGGACATCATTAAAGTTCTCTTACTCATTTTTATAATCGAGACAGTTGTAAAGTTAAAATCGACAGAAATTACTGCAATAGGAACGATTAATGAATCCAGGAATAGGCTTGATCTGACGATTAAGTCAAAGGCAATCTCTCTGCAAAAGCAGATAACTGCTATCACCCTTATTGAAACCATAAAATCTTATATCCCATTGATTCGAATTATTAGAATCGTCGAGTCAGAAAACAGTCAACTTTCCATTTCCTATACTGAACACCCAACTCCAGAAATTCAATTACAAATTAATCTGAAGTAATATCCCAATCGGGTTATTCTACCCGGGTGATAGCACCCATATTGTGTGATATCACCTATTATTAGCTCAATCAAATCCAAGGATTTCATGAATTATATGAAATAAATATTTTTAATTAAATTTGCAGAGACTCTATCAAAAGTTATTAGAAATTCTGCAAACAATCAACTAACTCCTTATATAACTACAATATATATAGTTTATTGAGACTTATTATCAATATTGCATATTCCCGTAAATATATTTCTATGGTTTTAATAATAAATATTTACTAAATTAATTTTCCCCTGCACGGTATTTGTTAAGTAATGTTCGCATTATTTATTTAAAGAATGGAGACCAATCGTGAATACACATATTCAATTCAATAGAACCTTACTTATTTTAACCAGCTTGGTTGCAAGTGCCTTAATCCTATCGTGTGGCAATTCCACTCTAACGGGGGTGGACACCGTTAACGATCAAGTATTAAGTATAGGAGATAGCCAGGGAATACCTACCGACCAGATAAGCTGGATTAATTGGAATGCCGAAGCCCTGGAACAACTGAATTCATTGGCCAGAAAAGGCCATGAAACAAAGCACATCATCGCAGACCATGGTGGACATGTCGGCGGTGGTAAAACTTTCGACAATAAAGTCGATATCCCGGCAAATGCCCTTCTCGAAGACACTGATGTCACAGTAGATGTATTGTGCGTCGAGAATAACCAGCAATGCGGAGCCGGAGTGGACTTTCTTCCATCAATGAACTTTGAATCAAATGTCGAAATAACATTATCTTTCAAATATTTGAACTTGGATTGCGACGATGATCATGAAGATGATGAGGATAATGATGACGATGATGGCGATGATAACGATGGCGGCTGTAACATCAATTTTGATTTGTTCTTCAGTCAAGATGGTGGGAATCTTTGGTACCCGATCGGTGGGAATTATGAAGTTGACTATCACAAACAAACCATATCATTCTGGGTTGATCATTTTACAAGATTTGCCTGGGGCCTTGGTGGCAATAACGATGGTGACGGTGGTTATTAACAACTATAATTGGATGCTAATAAAACAATATTATTTGCAAGCTCATGGTATGAATTGCATCATTCTTTAATCCAATATTAGTCAGGTTAACATGAATAATTCAGAACTGCAAAAATTCGTCAAAGCTGTCTTTGATCTTGCTACTGAAAGATGTGGGCCGGAATTTACTGATAAGTTGAATGTAATCAGACTCGAAAGGGAGATGATTCTCAACGATGCCTGGAAAGATACCTTTTCGGCAGAAGAATCAGCCAATGCAGCCGGGATCCTTTTTCGTGAGATAGATTTCGACACAATAATTGTCCAAGCAGGTAAGTATCTTGATGATAAGGATTACGTAATCCTCCTCCTCGATATTGCTACAAGTGCACGGCAATTCGGTCGATTTGGCAAGATTGAGAGTACCACTAAGTTAATTATCGATAATTATTCTCATTCAGCTTCTCAGTCCATCTTATCTGCGGTCCACCAACTACGCGGAGATACTTTATTCTATCGTAGTGACTTTAACGGTGCCCGGAGTGAGTATGAAAAATCATTAGAGATTTTTAAAACTCTCAAGGATCAAATCGGGGTCGCCTCGATGCTCAATTCTTTAGGTGTGCTGAAAATCGAAAGTGGTCAACCAATTACAGAAGCTGAAAAAGATATCAATGAAGCCAAAAATATCGCCAGAAGCCATGGTAACAATCTTCTACTTTCTCAAACGCTGCTGAATCTCGCAAATATTTACAGCATCGAAGGCTCTTGGGAAAAGGCTCTGACTCATTATGATGAGTTGAGTAAAATCATTGATCCGGAGAAGCAGAAAGGTACTCTGGCACGAGCAAACTATGGTATCGCTATCGTCTATAAATTCCAAAAGGAATATGACAAAGCCTCAGAATATCTACAGAAATGCATTACGATGTCAAATGAAATTCACAACTCACAATTAAAGGCCTTATCCTATTTAGAAAAGGCTGAAGTCTTGTATTACAGAGGTGAATATGCTACCAGCACAGCTCTTGCGACAACAGCTTTTCAAATATTTTCTGAGATTGGAGATCGTTTGAGTCTCGCGGATGTTTACAAGGTCATGGGAATGATCAACCGAGACGCTGAGCGTTTTGAACTTGCGCTTTCATATTTCGAAAATAGCCTTAAGATAAATCAGAATTTCAACTATCCACTGAGTCTGGGCGAAACTCATTACGAGATCGGTCAGTATTTTACTCAAACTGGTAAAAAAGAAAATGCTTTAGATAATTTCCACTCTGCATTAAAATCATTTAAACAAATAAATGCCAGTTGGAAAATAGCAGAAGTTGAAAAAGCCATAGACGCCATTAGCGCTTGAACCATTCGCTAATGGCTAAAGTCTAAAACTCCGTCATATTTAAGAAGGTATATCTTGATCGAAACGCTCTACTCATCCGGTAAACTGAAGCCTTTTTTCGAAGACGAACGGCTATCTGATATACATTTTAGTGACTTGGATGTAGATCTTCAGAGAACTCACCAAAACGAAGGCCTATCCCTCATCAAGTCCCAAAAGTCTGCAACTATTTTAATTATTGACGATTCGAATGAGAATCTGGAATCTATCGAACAACTTCTTACGACGCTCATCCCAGACAGCAATGTACATAAAGCTGCTACGGGGTCTAATGGCATTGAAGCAGCCCAAAAATTCCTGCCCGACGTAATCCTACTGGATATTCAATTACCGGATATTGATGGTTACACTGTCTGCAAAAATCTCAAGAATAACGAAAATACAGCAACAATCCCCATTATCTTCCTCACCGGCCAGAAAACGCAGACCGCTGATAAGGTCAGAGGTTTACAGTTAGGTGGTGATGCCTATCTTACCAAACCTATTGACGCAAGTGAATTAACCGCACAGGTCAATGCCATGCTCAGAATCAAAAGAGCCGAAGACCTCTTAAGGCAGGAAAAGGAACATCTACGGGATAAAGTCGAAACCAGAACTCAGGAACTCAGAGAAAGCTGGGAAAGATATCACCGGATTTTTGAAAATATCAAAGATGTTTATTATGAAATCTTCCTCGATGGCACCATTTTAGAGATGAGTCCTTCGATCAAAGAGATAACCCATTATAAAAAAGAAAACCTTATAGGGCTGTCATTTTTTGATCTCTTCAAAGATTCAGAATCCAAGAAAGAACTCATTGATAAAATACAGAGGGGCTTGCAGCTCTGCGATTTCGAAATCGAACTTTCCAGCCCAAATGATAAATCGATTTTCTGCTCTATCAATTCAAGTCTTGTTCAGGATGAGCATGGTAATCTAAAAAACATCGGGTCAATTAGGGATGTTACAAAGCGGAAGATCGCTGAACAGGAGCTTAGCGACTACCGCTCACATCTGGAAGAATTAATACGGATACGCACAGAGGAAGTCAAAGAAAAACAGGCTCAATTGGCTCACTCCGGCAGGTTGGCTTCCCTGGGTGAGATGGCTACCGGTATTGCCCATGAATTGAATCAACCACTATCTATCATAAGAGCACAGTCGGAAGTCCTTTCAAGTCCTCTTCTGAAAAATACTCTTGATATCGCTTCAGTAAGTGATGGATTGAAATTAATTATTTCTGAAGTCGACAGAGCTGCTCTGATTATGAATCATATGAGAGGATATGCGCGCAAACAGGGTATTCAACAGGAAGAAATTGACATCTTGCAGCCTCTGGCCAGAAGTCTGGTTTTCTTCAATGAACAATTTAAAAATAACCAAATACAATTCAATGTGAACACTCCAAAGGGACTTCCTTTAGTCAAATTTTCAGCTCAACAATTTGAACAGATCATTGTCAATTTTTTATCCAATGCCCAATATGCTGTCAATAAAAGAGCGGAAAAATTAGAAGGGGACTATGTCAAATCAATTTCAATCAGATTATCACTCAACAAAGACCAAAATCATGTGATCTGTGAAGTGACTGACAACGGTATTGGAATGACCCCGGAAGAAATCGATCGCTGTCTCGAACCTTTTTACACGACCAAAGAAGTCGGACAAGGTACGGGTCTTGGATTATCAATCGTGAATAGCATAATTAATGATTTTGACAGTTCCTTGAGTATCGACAGTAAAATCAATTTGGGCACAGCGATGAGAGTCACCATCCCAATCTGCAAAGATACTTCTTCTCAACATATCTAAACTTTTCAGTTTTTGACTGGAAATTTATCCAGTAAATATTCAGCTAGGGCAGTAATCGTCAGACTTGGATTGACGCCCAGGTTTGTTGGAATTATGGAACCATCGATGACATAAAGATCAGGATAGCCATGGATTTTGCCGGCGTTATCCACAACACCTTTGTCTTTTGAATTCGATAGAATACAGCCTCCCAGGATATGGGCTGTTGAAGAAGTATTAAATAGAACTTCCGGTAAAATGCTAAGCGGCTCACCACCAACTTTTTCCGACATCCGTCGGGCAAAATCATTCGCGATCGGATTATAAGCAGGTACTGATTTTTCCTTTTGCTGTACTGAATTGAGTGAGCGGACTCCAAACTTCCACCACCTCCTTCGAAATTCTAATTTCATGTGACTGGACAATGTCTGCATGACCAATAATATGGTTGCCCTTTGCGACCACCCTCTGACTTTCAAACTTTTGAGGAAGATTACCGGATGCCTTAAGATTTGCCCTAAAAATATTAGTGCTCTTGGAAGGGGGGGGTGATCATCTATGAGTATGGTTCCCAATAGGGCCATGGCATCATGCCCTTTACCGTAACGCACAGTTTCGATATGGGTGTGTTCGTCAGGATATATCCCGGATGTTATGGCGATCCCTTTGGAGTAATCTTCAGTTGTGTCATTTGCAATTGTCCCAACAAGCGCTTCACTATTTGTTCTTACGTAAGCTCCTAATTGATTGGAGATATCAGGCAGTATGCCTTTATTTTTTAGCTTTAGAAGTAGTTTTACCGACCCCATCACGCCTCCGGAAAAGATTACGCCCTTTGAAAATAATTTCTTTTTTTTCTTAAGAAATCCGGTTGAGTTTCTCATGATGATTTCATAGCCGCCATCCGGTATGGGACTTACTGAAATGACTTCAGTCTCTGGGATTATTTGAACCCCTTTCTTCCGGGCTAAATATAAATAATTCTTATCCAGTGTGTTTTTACCACCATCCCTGCATCCCGTCATGCAGGATCCACAGAGCGTACACCCTGTTCTGACGGGTCCTTCTCCGCTAAAATAGGGATCTGCCGTCTGTTCCCCCGGTTCACCAAAAAATATCCCCACATCATTCACATGAAAGGTATCTCCTCTACCTACCTCTTCAGCACATGATTTTAGGTACAAATCGGCTTTGGTCAACACCTTACTTGGAGTTGCTCCCAGCATTCTCTTTGCTAATTGATAATAGGGAGCCAACACTTGGTGCACATTGTTTATCTGCCAAATGTCATCATCAAAGATTTTGTCAGGCGGAATCAGCAGATTATTGGCATACACCAGACTGCCACCCCCTACACCTGCACCATGCAGCACAAAAACATGCCGTAATAAAGTAAGAGCTTGGATTCCGTAAAGATGAAATTTGGGTAGCCAAAGGAACTTACGCAAATTCCAATTTGATTGTGGAAAGTCTTGAGGTCCATATTCTCTGCCCTTTTCAAGGACTGCAACAGTATATCCTTTTTCGACTAATCTGAGGGCTGATACAGAACCACCGAAACCAGAACCAATTATGATATAATCATAGTCCATGAGGTTATTGATATTTTATTTCAGTGTTTATTGTGATCCTATCAAAATCAGGGATTCAAATTGGTTTAAAATGATTTTGAAAATGTGGACAATCTTGAAGGCTACAATCCAATTTATCTGGGGATTATCCGGCCATTGATTAAATACCAATTATTGCGGTAATAATCGTCGGGGTCCAACACTTTTTTATCACGAATAAAGTCGATCATATAATCTCTGATTTCTGTAGTGGATTTCCATACACTTTTCGCATTTTTAAACATCTCATAGCCACCACCTCCGCCTGCCCGATAATTATTCACCGCTAGTCTGAATTTCTGATTAGATCTTACCTCTGATCCATTGAAAGTCAATTTCACCAGCCTTTGTCCTATGGGTCGTGAAACGTCAATGGCATAATCGATCCCTGAATACATATCCCAATTGTAATCTCTTACTTTTCCAGAGGGTCTAAACTGATCGACGCCTGTTTCATCACTTAAGGACCAATATTTTGCATCATGTTCAAGAGCTTGTACAAGATCGGAACCGGATATTTCGATAACGTTCAAACTGTTATCAAATTGATAAATGCCATATACATCTGCTATGGTAAGGGAACCACGCTTTAGCATACCTTCATTGTTAAAAATGGCTGCGAGTGAAATATCTGCTTCAAATCCTGCATCTTTTGCAATTTGAAATTGAACAGCGTTGATGAAATCTGCAAGCGGACCATCATTATATCTCGCGGCTTGGCCACCCGGGAAATCAGCTGTTGCGGTCCCTATTTCAGAATTTACATATTCAAGAGCAGTTTGCTGATAATTTTTAGCAAGATCGAGAATCTCTTTATCAGGTATTGTTCCTTCGACACTTATGTATTCGCTAGACTTATCCACCACATGTCCACCAGAACTTAAAGTTAGAACTACTTTTGAAATACCTCTTCCCCATTTATAAGGCTCGGTAATTAAAACATTATTTACCATCGCCATGGGGATTATTGAGTGTGCGTGACCCGCGAGAATGACATCTATTTCAGGAATCTGTTCTGCAAGCTTAATTGCAAAATTTTGATCTGATAAAGTAGCATATCCCTTATCGACCCATGAATGATAATCTGAAAGCCAGGCACCCTTTTCTTGTGAGTCTGCAGGTTCAACATGAGTCCCCGTATGCGCTAGTGCTAAAATAACCTGAGCACCTTTCTGTTGCATTTCCTTCACCATTTGCTTCGCAGATACGACTGCGTCCTGAAACTCTAATCCCTCAATATTTTCTGGTTTTTCCCAGATGGGTACGCCGGGTGTTGTTAATCCAAGTATACCAATTCTAACTCCCTTAACGGTTTTGATCATATAGGGTCTATATTGATGCTGTCGATTATCAGCACGAATGATATTTGCAGATAGCAGGGGGAATTTGCACTCTGCTCTGAACTTATCAAGCACTTTTTGACCATAATTATAATCGTGATTGCCAATCGTCATACAATCATATTTCATAGCATTCATCACTAATGCCATCGGATTAATTGAATCAGAACCAATTGTATTAAAATAGTAAATCAACGGAGTCCCCTGTATTGTATCTCCGTTGTCAAGAAGCAGCAGATCGCTATCAGTAGCACGCTCTTTCCTAACCAGTGTTGAAACCTGCGCAAGTCCCTGATCATATTCTTTTCCACCAAAATAATCCCAATTATAGATATTACCGTGTACGTCGGATGTCTCAATTATGGTTATCGTAAAATTCTGTTTTTGGGCCCAAGGGTTAGCAAAACAAGCTATAAAAAGTGAAATACCTAAAACGAGAAAACCGGATTTAATTTTTATCATATATTTTTTCATAAACTTGATTATTTTGTGGTTGCGCCTAGCAATGCAGTTTCTGATGCAGAAATATTTTATAGGCCCAGTTGATCAGAGATATTTCGCATTGCTTCAATGACGAATTGTATATGTTCCGTCAGTTCGATTTTCATTTCTGCCGCTCCATTGCGGATGTCATCGCGATTTACGGATGCAGCAAATCGTTTATCTTTCATTTTCTTTTTCACAGAGCTTGCCTTTACTCCTGATAATTTTTGATCAGGACGAACAAGTGTGGTTGCAGTTACCAGGCCGGTTAATTCATCAACAGCATAAAGTGCTTTTGATAAGAGAGATTCTCTTTTTACTCCAGTATAGTCAGCATGCCCCATTATTGCTGTTATCAAATCCTCCCGAAAGCCAATATCACGTAATATTTCGGCACCTTTATATGGATGCTCTTCTGCAGTTGGGAATTTCTCATAGTCAAAATCATGGAGCAATCCAACCATGCCCCATTCCTCAATATTTTCGTGAAATTTTTCGGCATAGGCTCTCATTACAGCTTCGACAGCGAGTGCATGTTTGATTAAACCGGGCTTTATAGTATATTTTGTTAGCAGCTGATAAGCTTCTGATCTATTCATATCTCCCCCAAAATAGTTTTTAAATATCAGTTCAGTCCCTGATATTATCCGCTTAATAATTCGTCTGAATTTAAGTAATTCCAGCGTTATGAGAAACCGAAAAAGCCCACACTGTGAGCTTTTTCAATTTTTGTTCTGTAAATTAAGGTATTACAGGAATAGAAAAGCAGCTTTAATCACGCCACATATTCCGGCGTCGATTTTTAACAGATTTTTGAGCGGCAACTCGTCTTGCTTCACTCGGTTTTAGATAGTAAGCTCTTTTCTTAATATCGCGTAAGACACCTGCTTTAATAAATTTATTTTTAAACCGTTTTAAGGCTCTTTCAAAAGGCTCATTACCATTAACAGTTACGATGATCAAAAATATTCCTCCGTTTTATTTTATTTTAGCCCAAATAGGCTCTAAGTTTTTTGCTTCTGGATTCGTGCCGCAGACGTTTGATAGCTTTTTCCTTGATTTGACGAACGCGCTCTCTTGTTAAATTAAATTCTTCACCAATTTCATTTAAAGTCAGGGCATAACCTCGTTCAATCCCAAAGTACATTTTGATAACATCTTTCTCTCTGGGTTTCAGTGTATTTAAGGTTGCTTCGACTTCTTCTCTCAAGGAATCCAGCATTAAATCTGTCTCTGGTGAATCTTGCTTTTTATCTTCGATGACATCCATTAAACAGTTTTTATCATCATCAGAAAAAGGTGTGTCGAGTGAATGATGCCTCCGAGAGATGCGAACTGCATCAGAGACCTCATTAGGTCTCATATCCAGTTTTCTGGCAAGTTCGTCAGCCCTTGGTGTTCTTTCAAATTCTTGTTCCAAACGTGCTGATGCTTTATTGATTTTGCTGATTGTTCCAACACGATTTAAAGGCAGACGTATAATTCTGGAATGCTCAGCCAAGGCTTGAAGTACAGATTGTCTAATCCACCAAACAGCGTAAGAGATAAATTTAAAGCCTCTGGTTTCGTCAAATCTTTCAGCAGCTTTAATCAAACCGATATTGCCTTCGTTGATGAGGTCAGTAAGCGGCAAGCCCTGCCCTTGATAGTCTTTGGCTACACTAACGACAAATCTCAAATTGGCTTCTGTTAGCTTCTTTAAGGCCTGTCGATCTCCTTTTTTGACGCGGATTGCAAGATCAACTTCTTCGGCAGGTGCTAAGGGTTGGAATTTTCCAATTTCCTGTAAGTATCTGCTCAAAGCTCGATTGGCATCGCTTCCGATCCTTTGCAGCTTTTTCTCTAAAGCCGTTAATTTCTTTTTTTGAGGAGATTTCTTTTCGACTACTTTTTCCGATTGTAATAGCTCCTCTGTCTCCGTACTTACTTCTTCGGGATCCAGTTTTGTAGCAACGTCAGGTTTCACGACCTTGGCTTTAGATTTTGAATCAGTTTTATCTTTTTTGGTTTTTGGCATCCAATTCCTCACATTATTAGGGTTGCACAGCACTAATAATACACTATTATATAATTCAAATAATAGTATTTATTCATCTCTGATTTTATAGAAAATTATAACACTCAATTGACATTATTTTCGTTCCTAAAAAGGGGCAGGTTGCCCTGCCCCTTTTTAGGAATTATCTTCAGAGGAGATCTATTTCAATAGCATGACCTTCTCGATTTTGGTATCATTACCGACAGTAACTCTCACAAAGTAAACACCACTTGAATTACCAGTGGCATCCCATACTGCTTCATGGTAACCAGCAGATTGGATATTGTTCACCAGAGAGGTTACGATCTGCCCGGTCATATCATAAACATTAACCCTGACCACATCCTCTTCAGCTAAGTTGTAGCTGACGGTAGCGGATGGATTAAATGGATTTGGATATGCAGGAAATACTTCGAAAGAGGTAGGTATTTCAATACAATCCGAAAGCGTTCCCATCGAGTTGATTGCATTTGAACTGAAGGGTTCTATATTTCCTTCAAGATCTGTCAGTACACCGGCTGTTGATGAGAGAACCTTAAAACTAGGCACATCACCAGGTTCACAATAACCAGCAATTGTAGAATTGGAAATTCCCATAACAGGGATATCTACTGAGTTACCGTCCCATTGACGAGCACCAACGACGACATTGCCATTGTAAGCAACAATCCAATCACCTGTTTGGATGGTTTCTCCATCGACTCTCACGTCATCTACAAAATAGAAAGCCTGATTAGCAGATTGTTGATATGCAAATTCAGCTGGCACAGCGACAGGCATTTCAACAGGTATATCGGATTTTGCTAATGCCGGTGCACCCCAATAAAATGAAGTCGCATCATTCAAGAGCAACCAATAACCGTCGCCTGGTACAAACTGTGTCAGGCTACCAATCCAAGTGCCTGGATTTGAGGGGAGTTGGATTGCAGCAATACCTTCTCCGATTACACCGGTAACGAAGGGAATAAACTCTGCAGGAATAGCATCATCAATATTCCGAACATCCATAAATGGATAGGACACTAGGTTAGCACCACCATGAAGACCATATGTCTGTTCAGGTACCGCATAACCGGTCACTTCCAACACGGCATCAGCCGAAACATTCATCCAATATCCGCTCTCAGGCATAAATTCTGTGAGACTTCCAATCCATTCACCATAATTGACTGGATGAGGTTGTGCAGCAGTGCCTTCTGCGATTATCCCAAGAGAAATATCATATATGGGAGCCATCGTCGCCTGTACAGCCGGATCAGGAGGTAATACATAGAAACTCATCAGGTTAGAACCTGAATGCAAGTCAACGGATTGTGTGTATTGTGCATCTACATGTAGCAGATCAATGCTGATAAAGGCCAGATTGTACCATTCGAGTCCGGGCGTAACACCATCAGCAAAAGCTTCACGGTATTCACCTGTTGACGCATCGTAAATCTGGAATGTTGGGATATCACCATCGGTCATATAACCAGCATGTGCAGGGTCACCATCGTCACCCATAGCTGGTACTGCCGTGAAAGGACCTTCCCATACAAATGCACCAACGCAGATTGGACCGTTAAAAATGCCAATCCAGTCAGCACCTGCTTCTGCACCAATTT
>CAZIYQ010000014.1:0-4913 GCA_964543505.1 uncultured bacterium
ATAACAGGACTATTTCTTCCCATCAAATGACATATGGGATTTTTAGGTATTATAATGCAGACACCGGCTTTCTTGTTGAACTGGACTCCGTACGACCGAATTTTTCGGCGGATTATAAAATGTGCCGGCTATTTCTGCTGAAAGACGACACATATGGCTATATCACCCTGATCTTCCTGATGAACTCGTTGAATCCCTCTGTGAAGGCGGAGATTTCAAAATTAAAATACTGGCTCTACTTCAATAAAGACCTCGAACCGGAATATGCCGGACTTGGAATTAGAATAAAGTTCGATTCCAATAATGACTATATCATTGACTCGGTCATGAAAGGGTATGGCGCCGACAAAGCAGGATTGTTACCATGGGATGTTATTACACAAATTGAAGGAGAGGAGGTCAGGGGAATGAGCTCTCAACAGGTTGTGAATAAGCTCAAGGGGCTGCCCGGTACATCCGTGGGGTTGATGATCCGGAGAGACAGCAAAGCGTTCCAGGTTCACGTTGTCAGGGAAAAAATCCGGTTTAACACCGACGTCACATGGATAGATTCTGATGAATTGAGCGGCGTGATTGAAGATGAGCCATTACTCAGCAAGGCAGAGCTCTGTAATTTTCTGGATGGAATCTTAACTTCTGAACAAGATGACAACCGGTTGAAGGGGAAGTATTTAGGCAGGGATTTTATGGGTGTGGAGTCCTGGCAGGCCAAAGCAATATTCCCGGGAGCGATCAGCGGGAAATATATCCGGTCGGTGTCTTTTACCGAATCAAAGTATCTTGAGTACACCTTAGCTGAAGATATTCCCTTTGACAAAGCCACAAAACTATATGATGAAATTCTTCAACAGATTTACACCTGTATCGGCGGCATGTATATCAGAGGTGAAACCGCCACGGGTAATAATAATGAGAGAACAACCTATTTTGAGCATGCCCTAAGAGGCAGCGGCGGGAGCGCTGACAAAATGCCGGTCCTAAAGGTTTACAGAACCGGAAGCTATACCGTCGGCATCAATATTCTGCTGATGTAAGAGATAATCCGCAATGAGTCTTCATCAAGAAATCGCTTTTTGACTTTCATTGGTGAGATCATTTAGCTGCCGTCACCATGATGGAGGTTGCTAAAAACGGTATGGAGGTTGTATCATTTTTAAACAGTGTCTTTCTAAAGAATCTCTGCAGCGGCACCCATTTTATAACATCCATAGGCGCTGTGATGTAGCGCAGTTCAATATTTGAGAATCCTGCAGAGATCAGGATCTTCAGGATATCTTTTTCCCGGTAAATTCTGGCCTTGGCATACTTATCGTGCAGCTTTTTCGGCAGCCAGGAAAAGAAGGGCACTCGATTCCATGGGAGGACGGGCAGATAGGCTCCGTGTGTTTCGAAAATCCACCACCGGTTAGGCACAGAGATAGCCACTCGTCCCAAAGGCTTTAATTTGCGATAGATATTACGAGCCGCCTGATAGTCATCTTTGACATGTTCCAGAACTTCAAAGGAGATGATCCTGTCAAATTTCCGGTCAGGACAAAATTCACCGGTTGCATCCTCCTGCGAATAACTCACGTTGGAAAGCTTCAGGCTCTCTATTTTCTTTTTCAGCTGATCGAGATTCCGTGCATCCACATCAATACCATGACAGATACCAAAATGGCCGGATAACTTGATGAGGCTCCCGCCATTCCCACAACCCACATCCAGTAAGGAGTATGCTTCCCCCGTAAATCCTTCGACCGCTTTTAATATATTGATCCGTCTTGTGACGATGAAGTCATCATATTCGGCTGTTTTTCCTCTGGCAATCGTTTTCATGCAGGATCTGTCATCCTATTTTAACAAAATAAGTTTCCGGGTTTCGACAGTCGGGCCAAGTCTGATCCTGGCCCAATAGATGCCGCTGGCATAATTGACGGCGTTCCAGCTCACGGAATAGTGATTGCCCGGCTGCGTATTCCTGACCAATGTTTCAACCATTTTACCCTGTAAATTGAAGATGGCGATCTCAACGTCCGTTTCATCAGGGATTGTATATTCGATGGTCGTAACGGGATTAAAGGGATTTGGGTAAGCCGTACCGATGGCGGTCCCGGTTGGAATGTTCTGTATTTCTCCTTCAATACGCCGGCCGGTCCAGTCGCTGATGAGCATGTCCGACACTTGCATATCTCCCTCGTACATCAGAATGGAATCGTTCTGCAGCGACGCACCTGACGGGCTGAAAAACAGGATAATTCCGCTCTCGTAGTAGAATTCCCAAGTCTCCGGGAGTAAAACTTCCCTGATTTGAAAATTCCCGCTTACCTGGAGTTGTCCTCCTGCTATCGGCCCGTCGGTTTGTAACCGCATTAAATTATCATTTAGACTCAACCTGGCAAATGCAGGTTGAACAGTCGGCAGAAGCCGATCCTGTAAAATCAGATTAATCAGGAGGATAATATCTAAAATATTGATAGCTCCATCCTGGTTGAGGTCTGCCAGCACAAACTCACCCCCCGACAGGCCACCGTAAATGATATAATTAACCAAAATGATGATATCGAAAATGTTGAGGGTGGCATCATGGTTCAAATCACCGATGAGTCCCGGGACTATGCTTTCAACCGCACCCATATCGGGTGCATTCCCGCTATATTCATCCGCCGATAAATCGACGATAACGGTCCCATCAACTTGATAATAATCGGTGCCTGCGTCGATACAGGGGGAACCTGTCTGGAGTGAAAAATCACCGTTGTCCGGGTCCATAAACAAGGGGACTGAATTCAGGTTGCCCTCTCCCCAGTTAACATCTCCTGCCCAATGGTTGAACCCGGCTTCACCACCCATGACATCAGAATAAGCCATTTCGAGCGCCGCGTAACTGGCAAGATGGATTTGTTCCGGTGTATTATCCCAAATGATAGAGTTAACACTCACCACCGGGTCGCTGTTCAAAAGGAATATCCCTCCTCCCATGCTGCCTGCCGAATTATTAACAACTGTCGTATTTATCAAAATCGGCCCCGATCCATCGTAAATATATATGCCGCCGCCATCCGTAAGGGTCGTATTGTCTGCTATAATTGAATTTCTGAAAATTGGATCACAGTGATTATCCAGATGTACTCCCCCGGCATGAGTCATGGTCGTATTCCCCTTGATTATTACGCTGTCCAATACCGGATTTGAGTGATTCCAGCAGAAGATCCCACCTCCGCGGGAATAAGCCCAGTTGTTGAGTATCCTGACATTTTGCAAAAGAGGACTTGAATAAGCATTCATGACGATACCCCCTCCATCCTCCTGGACAGAGGTATTATTGGCCACCACGGTGTTGCTGATCGAAGGGCTTGAATGCACAAGAAGAATACCGGCGCCTTCGGCGCTGCCGCCTCCGTCGGCTGTATTACCGTTAATGTTCAGAGCCGTCATTAAAGGATTGGAATAACGACAGTATATTCCGCCGCCGAAAAAACCGATGTTATCGGTAATTAAGAGGTTCTTTAAGGTTGGGTCGGCATTATCGCAGAAGATGCCGCCGCCTCTGCCGACGTTCAAATTTCCACCGATATTTCCACTGCCATGCGTGATGGTAAAGCCGCTTAATATTGCTGTGTTGTTTTCGTCATTCTCAAAAGTTACTACACTGGCCATTTGACCGCCGTCAAGAATTGTCTGATAGATATAATTCGTATCCCCTGTAAAAGTGAACATCGATGTCAGGAGCAGGTTTTCGCCGTTGAAATTAATATTTTCATAATAAACTCCTGAGTGAACCAGAATAGTGTCGAGCTCCTGCGACACGCCGATGGTGTGCTGAATGGTCTCGAATGGATTCTCCACCGTTCCCGTTCCGGATTCATCCGATCCGGTGTTGGCTACATGCCAGATATGGTCACTGGCATATATGCAACTTCCGTCATCAATGATATTTTCAGGTTCGTAATTGAGGGCGGTCTGATCCGTGCAGCCCGTGCAGGTTGAACCATCTCCTTCACAGACTCCGCAAATATCAAAGACGTTGATCTGACAGTATAAGCTGTCATTTTTATCCAGATAATTGTTCACCCAGCCGCTATATAAATGACAGGCTTCGATTGAGACCGAAGCGTTCCCCCAACTATCACCGTCCAGATCCTGCCAAATTGTTTGAGTTTCTTCACAACATTCACCGAGTTCGTCCAACACCCAGGTTCCATCGCAGGTGCCGTTACAATCTATGATATTTGAAAAACATCCGTCATCCGGGTCATCATCATTTATAACCCAATTTTCATAATCCAGACAGGCAACGGCTGAACTGTCCGGGTCACCAAGGCCGTCTCCGTCATTGTCATACCAAACGGGGAAGGGTTCGTCACAACAATCGCCAAAATCGTCTTCAATGCAGGTGATTATTATTTCTTCCGGGGTGTACGGAAACCGTTGAATTAAATCATTTGCAGTAATAAAAACTAAAGCTAGAGGACCAGATAGGGTGACTATGATAATTTTTTTATATGTATTCATGTAAACCCCGCAATTGACTTAATCAGGGTGGTTAATTTTGAAAACCGGAAGTGATTTCCAATGATAAAGTTACCTGACCGGGCCATTTCGATTCAATCCATTTATCGGAATAAGGGGAAGTCCTGCAGTCCGTCCGGTTTTTACTGAACCGTATAATCTGAGGCTATACATTCATCAATAAAATAAAAAATCCCCTGCCTGAAACAATGTTCACGAAGGGGATTTTCTCGGTACGCCCATAGGGACTCGAACCCCAAACCTCCTGGTCCGTAGCCAGACGCTCTATCCAATTGAGCTATGGGCGCAAAAATAATACTGAGTAGCGCATAGGGGAATCGAACCCCTGTTACCGGCGTGAGAGGCCGACGTCCTAACCCCTAGACGAATGCGCCAATTTTGGTGTCTCACTCGATACAGTT
>CAZIYQ010000014.1:5013-5234 GCA_964543505.1 uncultured bacterium
AAAGCATTGGCGAACCCCTGTTATCCCGTCCGCAGGACGGGACGTCCTAACCCCTAGACGAATGCGCCAATTTTGGTGTCTCACTCGATACAGTTAATCATTAGCTGCACGTAATTCCATTTTCAAATCAAAAAGCATTGGCGAACCCCTGTTATCCCGTCCGCAGGACGGGACGTCCTAACCCCTGGACGAATGCGCCAATTCTGGTGTCTCACTCGATA
>CAZIYQ010000014.1:5334-22791 GCA_964543505.1 uncultured bacterium
CAGTAATCATTAACTGCACGTAAATCCGTTTTCACTTCAAAAAGCATTGGCGAACTCCTGTTATCCCGTCCGCAGACCGGGACGTCCTAACCCCTGGACGAATGCGCCAATTCTGGTGTCTCACTCGATACAGTAATCATTAACTGCACGTAAATCCGTTTTCACTTCAAAAAGCATTGGCGAACCCCTGTTATCCCGTCCGAGGGACGGGACGTCCTAACCCCTAGACGAATGCGCCAATTTTGGTTTATCACATAATACCGTTAAAACTGCTGACAATTTTTACTTCAATAAGCATTGGCGAACCCCTGTTATCCCGTCCGATGGACGGGACGTCCTATTCGCTCTACAAATACTCCGCTGGGAGACAAGGATTCGAACCTTGATTGACGGAGTCAGAGTCCGTAGTCCTGCCGTTGAACGATCTCCCAATATTTTACCCTTTTAAAAGCTGGCAAATTTAGAAGCATTCCGGGCCATCAACAAAATAAAAAGCCCGGCAAAGGCCGGGCTTTTTAGAAGCTTGAGTTTCAAATTATTTCATTAAAACAACACGGGTCGTTTCAGTATTCTGACCATTGTGTAGTTGAATAAAATAAATTCCCGAAGGCAAATTGCCGGCATCCCAGTTATAGGAATGTGTACCCACGGATTCAAAACCGTTATGGATCACATCGACAACCTGTCCCTGCATGTTGACAGCTGTCAATTTAACATTGCCATCAACCGGAATCGTAAAGGTGATCTCCGTTGAGGGGTTGAAGGGATTAGGATAGACGCTGTCGAGAGCAAATCCAAAAGGACCCGTCTGAAAGACGTTATCAGACCAGGATTTGGTGAGTGTCATGGCATTGCCCTGTGTTCCGGCTATGATAACATTCACATCTTCCAGGGAAACATTAGCCGCACCCTCGATAACAAATTCGGCATGGTTAGCACTGAAAGGCGTGTTCAATAGTGAGAAAGCAATCATCCGATTGATGCCATCCTGGAATTTCTGATTCACGGTAATATGAGCATTCCCTCTCAATTCAAAAGGAGCTTGATGGTCTGCAATGGCCATTTCTACACCGCTGAATTCATTGTCAGAAGTAATGTCAATCACCAAATCGGAACCGGATACTGCAAAATTCACCTGTGCGGTTTGGTTGGGGGCATCCACTTCTCTGGCCAGACCATTCACCACAATATTGATCATCTGGATGATATCCAATACATTGATGACCCCGTCGCCGCTGTAATCGGCATCACCGATGGTGCAACTGTCGTAGTCGGGTGAATTGAAACCGCCACTTAGTATGATATTTACGGTTGTCACAATATCCAGAATGTCGATGATCATATCATCATTGGTATCACCGGCCATGTTGTTGCAGTCGTCACAGACATCCCCCAGACCGTCCCCGTCGATGTCCTCCTGACCCGGATTGTAATCGTTAGGACAATTATCCATCTCATTCAAAATGAAATCGCCATCGAGGTCAGGATTGTTTTCGGGACAATTATCCAGCATCTGTTGAATTTTCTGATTGGCCACATAAAAATTGGTTTGGTTTGCTTTGTAGTAAACCTGCATTTCATGGGTCAGGAAAACTGTACTGGGGATGGCACTGCCCGTATTAAACCAGTTGAATATGTGGTCACCATAACCGTCTCCGTCATTCGTGATCAGCGGATACCCAGCAATGCCCATATCGCCCCATTGCTGGCAAGTATAGGGCTGGTTCATATCCATGAGGGCTGTCATGATCATCACCTGTCCATTGTCTTCCCATTCCTGGGCAATACTGTCAAATTCAGGGATAAATGCAACGCAGGGTCCACACCAGGTTGCCGAGATATCGATCATCGTGACATACCAGTTGCCGCCATTCATTTCTCCATTAAGGTCTGATAGACTTAGCATGCCATCGGGCCAAGTGCCATAGCATACTGGAAATTCTACCTGTTGGTCATCCGAAGCTACATAATCATTCAGATTATAAACTGATGAGAAGGCAAAGGCTCCAAACAGAATTATTAATATCATAGGGGAGTATTTTTTCATAAAGTCCTCAAGTTAGTTGGTTGATTGTGTTGATCTATTTTTATTTCATCAAGATTGTTTTGAGTGTTCTTACCTGATTACCTGACATGAGCTTGATATAATAAACTCCTGATGGTAAGTTTGTAGCATTCCATGTATAAGCATGATTTCCTATGGTCTGGAAACCTTCAAAAATCGTTGCAACCTTTTGCCCCATCACATTATAAGCGGTCAGGCTTACCAAACCATCAGCCACGACAGTGAAGGCTATCTCTGTTGCCGGATTGAAAGGATTTGGATAAACACTGTTGATTTCAAAAGTATAGGGTCCATGCTGAACTGCGAAATTATTATAGCTGCGAGTCAACTCCAGCGCATCACCTGAGGCACTACCGAGAACAACAACGATATCATCAGGATCCAGTTCTGTAGAACTTTCGAGAGTGAGATCAATTACATGGCTGTCGAAAGGATTGTTCAGCATAGAATATCCCACTAACCGGTAAATACCATCTTTGGTGGCGGAAATCAATTGAATATGGCTATTGTCTTTTAGGCTGGCACTCGTGATTCCCGAATTGATAGCTGCAAGTTCAATACCACTGATATCCACATCTGAATGGATCGTTATATGAGTTTGCTGACCGCTGGTGTAAAAATTAACACTCGCAGACCCTTCGTCGAATAATTCTACCGCCCGCTGGGGTCCATAGACCACAACATTGATGATCTGAATTACATCCAGAATATTGATGACACCGTCATTATTGTAATCTGCATCTAGTTTGGCACAGTCGCTGTAATCTGATGAATTATAACCGCCATCCAGGATCATATTTACGACCGTCACAATATCCAGAATGTCCAGCACCATATCATCGTTCACATCTCCTGAAAAATTGCTGCAGTCATCGCAGACATCTCCTAAGCCGTCTCCATCAGTATCCAACTGGTCCGGATTATAATCATTGGGGCAGTTATCATTTACATTTTCGATTCCGTCATCATCCATATCCACATTACTGCAGGGACCGCATTCATCCAGCAACTGCTGAATGAAGTTGTCTGAATTTCCGCCAACACAGCCATCGATATTATAACATTCAGAGCCAAGGTTGCTGTTATTGGTATAGGTCCAGGTTTTGGCCCTGACACGCATCTCATGATCAATCAGAACATAAGAAGGCCAGGCGTTATAATGATCGTGAAACCAATTGAAAAAGGTGTGATCAGGGTCATCAATGATGTACGGGATCCCGGGCTCTCCGAAATCACCCCACTGCTCACAAGTATAAGGCTGCCCAATATCGGACAGTGTTGTTAAAAAAAGTACATGTGGGTTATCTGCCCAGTCCAAATCATGATTGTCCATCGGCCCGATGTCACTAAAACAGGTGCCTCACCAACTGGCTGCCATATCGATGAATAAAATATAGTAGTCACCGCCATTAACAGCACCATTGAAATCGGCTAATGTCAGTTGGCCACCGGGATAATCACCGTAACAAGTATCAAAGACCTGATTCTGATGATTGTCACTGATAATATCCCCGGCGTTATAGGTTTGAGAAAATGCGAATAAAAAGAATGGAAATAGAAGTAATGCTTTTTTCATGGTCATCTCCTTATTAAAAAAGGTTAAATCATAAGTTTAATGTTCTAATCCTTCACAGAAATCTACACTATAAGTTTTACTTTCTCAAACTTGAAACCCTCACCCGCGGCCCGATGATCTGGGATATCAGAACAATGATATCGAGGACCGTTATGCTGCCATCCAGATTTACATCCGCATCGGACAACACGCAATCATCATAGCCAGGTGCATTATTGCCCCCGGTCATAATGATGGCTACCATTGTTACAACATCAAGGATATCGGTTGTGTGGTCATCGTTGATATCTCCCGGCATCGTATCACAGTCGTCACAGAGATCACCAAGACCGTCACCGTCGGAATCTGACTGATCCGGATTAAAGGTTCCGGGGCAATTGTCCACCGGATCGTTAACTCCATCGCCATCAAAATCCGCTTCACTGCAGGGTACACAGGCATCCAGTAACTGCTGAATCGTGTCGTCAGTACTGCCATAGGGTCGGGGTTTCGCAACTACCCGCATTTCGTGATCCAGCACGGCATGATAGGGATAGGCAACTCCGTCATTAAGCCAATCTCTGACAATTCCCGGATCTTCAAAAATGACTGGGATCCCGGAAATCCCGAAATTCCCCCATTGTTCACAGGAATAGGGAAAATTCAGATCTGCAAGGGCAACCAGAAAAACGACATTGGGGTTATCTGACCAAGACTGAGCATGTTCATCCATCGGACCGATGTTATTAAAACAGACACCTCACCACGTGGCTGACATATCCAAAATCGTGATGTAATAATGACCGCCATTCAGAGCTCCGTTAAAATCCGCCAATCTGATCTGATCGGAAGGATAATCTCCGTAGCAGACATCAAATGCGGTGTTCTGGTCTTCGAGATCAATAACATCACCAATATTATAAGTTTGAGAAAAAGCAACAGCCATAAAAGCTGTATATAACACAAATTGTTTAAACATTCCAAATCTCCATTTCCTAATTTATCATTGTGGTGGGATAAACAGGATAGAGTTTATCGGAACGCTCGAGATATTCTCAACAGGTATTATTTGACATCTTGTAACAGAGCCCAAAAAAGTGTGATGAAAGCCCTGTTTTGTAAGAAATGAAATCTTTTATTTTGAAATAACCACTATCAACAATTAAAAAATTGCCCGATAAGTCAGCTTTACACCATCGGCGAAATCCGGCTGATCGGCGCAGATCCCGTTGGCACAGATGCGTCCGCCTTTCAGCGAACCGTAAAAGAGGGAGAGTTGATTGCCCTGGTTGATATCCCAGGAAAACTCATAACCCGTCCAGGTGTTTTGATCATGGTTGGACTCTACACCTCCCACCAGCCATTTTTTCTTCTCCCAGTCCCGAAGAATGCTGAAGGACCATTTGCCATTCAGCCGATAGGTCAAAGCCGTATAATTTGCTGTATATAGGATCTGACTCGAAAATGAATCATCAGTGGAATCCGCCTCCGGATAATAGGTGGCAATAGTTGTGATGTCCTTCTTTTTCTGGAATTCGCAGTAGAGGGTCAGGGAATTCCCTCCTCCGAAATTAAAGGCAAAGTTGGTAGGGATGGTGTAAGCCTCAACACGCTCAAAACTATAACTAACCCTGTCAATCGAACCCCCGGTCTCAATTATCGCCTGAGCAGAGGTCAGAGATTGCTGATTGGATGCGGTGATACGTTCATCCACGGTCATGTCGTATACGGAATTGAAAATATCATCCGCATAGGTCGAATCGTATCCAAACTCAGGGAAATAATTCTGACCCCAAATAGTCCACCAATAGTCGTTGAAGTGAGTCGAGATCGAATCCTGTAATGCGGCGGTATCAAAGTTTTGGTAATCAGTTGTGTAGAATTGCTGATGATGATATTTGATAACATCATTTAAATCATCATAACCGACAATCCAATGCAGGTTGTCATCGAACAGATCACCGAAGAACTCCAAATAAACTTCCCGAAAAGGATAGAAAGCGTAATCCTCGTTATTCAGGTTGAAGAGGGCAATATCCTGCATCGAAGGTATTTTGAGATTTCTATGCAGGGTAGAATCTTCCTCCCAGAAAAAGTCCAGATTCTCGCCCATATCCGTGTAATGCAGAGCGTACTGATGATCAAGAGCCACCCCATTGTGCCTTCGTGAGAAAGACCAGTTGGCCAGGAAGTTGACCGCTTCACCAAAACTGCGATTGATCTCGAATTGATGCCCTATCTCATCATTGTAGTTCATTAAATGGGTTGTGCGTCCTACTAAAGTTGAAGAGGGTTCCCGAAATACGAGGGGAGGATTAGACAGAGAAGGCAGGTTGTATTCCATATCATAATCTTTATGATCCCAGGTAATTCCCCAGTCGAACAGGTTGGCATAGACCGCCGTGTACAGGAGGGAACCACTCACCCGATCCCCCAGAATCTTATGGTAACGGCTCCATAATTTTTCCACATAAACATCCACTGGGCCGAAGGATGTTGAATACATGACCTCATATTTATTGGTCCGGACCGTGTCGGGCTGCAGATCGCCAAATCCGATACGGTCGTTCAGATCCTCCTCCAGCATCGTTAGAGGATCGGTATAGAACGACATCAGCAGGGGAAGGTCGAGAAAAGATTTTTGCTGGGCAAATAAAAATGTCAAGTCCCCGTACGTGGCACCCGCTACTGCTAATTTATTATTCAATTCACGCATATAGCTGCCCGTTGCCGCATTGATGGCATACTCGTAGTTGCCCTGACCGATCAATCCGAACAATTGTAAATTGCCGGCAGTTGTATAGTCCCAGCTTGCCCCCTTTAGAGTATTGTCATATCCCAGAGCCTGGTCCTGCGAAAGATTTACACCCAAACCATAGCCGTATAGAATAAATAAATCCCCAAGGGTTACGTCGAGATCACTTTTTGAATATTCAAAATAAATTTTATCGAGGCCATTCTGATCTGCACCGTACAATGGCGGCTGACTGAATTCCAGCTGGGAATATAAACTGGTGGAGTTGTTCAGTGTGCCGTTGATATCAAGCAGATTTTCAAAAAATGCATTGCCATAGGTATCATCTTTTCCGTTGCCGTATTTCAGCTCATAGGAAAAATTAAAGTCCGTTTGTGCCATACTTAAGCTTAACAGCGTCGCCACGATGAGTAATCTATTCGTCAAGGATCTTAGCTCCACTTCTCAATTGTTTTTCGTTTTCGGTTTTCAATAAATTCTGTATGTCTTCCTCAATGGATTTTTCGTCGCCCACATTGTAGCCCATGTGGTGGCTGACAATCTCACCGGCTGAAGTGACGATTAAAATATAGGGCATCACTTTGCCCCCCGTCTTTCTGAAAAATTCCGCTTTAGGATCCAGGAACACTGGGAAGGAAAACTTTTGCGCTTTGACATAGGATTTTACTTTTGCTACGCTTCGGGGACTGTCAATATTGATGCTCATGACCCGAAATCCGGCTTTGGCATACTGTTGATTAAATTTATCGAGATGTACCATTTCTTTTTTACAAGGCTCACAGGACAGTGACCAGAAATTGATCAATATGGGACCGTCTTTGTAAAGGTCATCGGTCTTTACAACTTTCTTCTGCAAATCCTTGATCTTTATCTGAGGCAGTAGATTATCAGAAGCATGAGAGACGCCCACCACTATCAGCAAAACGAGAATGAATTTTAATTTCATAGTATTCCTTCTAAAAAGTATTTGAATTTTTATGCGGTAATTTAGAGGGATGAATTTAAGGAAATTAATTTGAGAACTGTATTAACATGTATCAGGTGAGGAAATATTACCTTGATACAAATTTGAAATGCATCTTGAGCAGGTACGATTTAGGAATTGCAAGGCATCCACCCGTTAGATTTCAATTAACCCTGCTATTTAAATAATGATTCCTCAATAGAATTATCATTACTTTTCAGTTTTACTTCTTCATAAATGTCAATGTTAATGAAAGCAAACTATTTCCCTGATTTTTCTTCATATGACGGGACCTTCTTCCCATTTTCAAGTGAACATTTCCACAATACCAGATATTTTATTCATTGATCTTCGACTTACTGGGTTTCATAGGTTGAAAAGATCTGGCGTATCTATTTGCCCTGGGTAAGCGGTTGTCAGCAGCTTCTAATGTGTATGTTTCCATGATAACCTTCCTTAAGCCATTTCCATCGGCGCTGTATAGAGCGAGATAATAGAGGTTGTTGACCAGGTCATAAATATTGATCGTAATCTCCGGTTGTGAGTCAGCATCAACATTACCTGAATATGGACCAAGCATAAACCCGGACAAAGGCTCACTCTGCCAGATGATTTCTCCTGTAGTACCGTTTAGGACAAAAAAAGCGCAGGAATCTTGTGAGGCATCATTAGTATAATTCCGACCGGCAATAATCTCTTCGACTCCGTCTTCATCAAAATCGCTGGTGTCGATCCATGAAAGGGTTCCGTCAAAAATGGCAGATTCCCATAGGGATATCTCTGTTTCCGGTTCGAACAGTTGAATATTGAAAGCAGGGAAGTCTGAATTAATACCGGTAATGATGGCATCAGGGGAATCATCGTTTTCGATATCGACTAAATCCTGCAAGATGAGCTCTTCCCATGAATCGTCTGCCAAAGACCATAACACAGCCCATCCCTGGGATCCATCAAATACCGTAATGGTATTGCCCCATTCTTTGGTCAGATCGGGTGTGTTATCTTGATTGATATCAAACAGCAGGTGGCCATATTCCAGGATATCCTGCTCCACAGACCACGCCTCCTGAAAAGCTGCAAAATGGTCCGGTGAAGCAGTGAGAATCAAATTTACAAGGTTTACGATGTCCAGCACATCCAGCTGACCATCTGGATTTAAATCGCTGCAAGGTGTCAACTGCAGATCACAACTTTCCAGAATACAGGAGACCAAATTTACCACATCGAGAACATCGGTAGCAGCATCCTCGTTGAGGTCACCCTGGAGACAGTCGTCACCGCTCTCTGCATACGCAAAGAGTGTGTACAGTCCGTTTGCAATGTCATACCTGTTAAAGATGAGATCGCTCGTACCGTCATTATCCGGATCACCGGCATACACACCGTAAAGGTAACCCGAGATTGGAGCACTTGCCCATTCAACATTGCCTGTACTACAGCTTAAAACTATAATTTGACTGGTATAAGATTCATCCACCGATTGGATCGAGCATCCCAAGATGATTTCCTGGATACCGTCGTCATCCACATCGAACACAGCCATTCCGCTGAGATAACCGGAAAATTCGGGGGATATCCAGAGCGGGATTTCACTGCTCACCGGGATTGCCTGAACGGCAAAGGATAAACTATCTGTGATGTTTTCACTTATAAAAAGTCCTATGACCTCGCCACCGATACTCACTTCCATAACACGATCCATAGTGATATACTCATGACTGCTGTCCGCAACGGACCAGACTATTGACCAGTTGTCTGTGCCATCATAAAGGGTAACACTGTTTGAATATTGCTTGGTCAATTCGTTGACACCATCCCCGTTAGTATCGAAGTATGGGTGCCCATACTCAAATTCATTTTGAGCAACCTGCCACTCTTGCTGCAGTTGGGAAAACAGAATGGAAAATAAAAAGAAAACCGCAAAACATGTTTTTTTCATCGCTATCTATGTTGTCCTATGAGTATTGATAAGTGTCATTGTTTTATCTGGCCGGTCGATAAAAGAAAGTTCAATAAGGCCTCTGGATGGGTCAACCACAATCCTTCGGTTGCCCGTATTCACAACCCAACAGTTCTGGGACTCTGTGGAAGCCCTTACTTCACCATCATTCCAGTTAAATCCATCCTGCAATATTTTTGGCAGGATCAGCTGTTCTCCGATAATGTCTATCCATAATGAAGGATTGATCAGGGACGGATAGGTTTTGAAATCCGGCTTGATCACAATGAAATGCGGCATATCGATGATATGCCAAAGTCGATTATCCTTGCCGAGAATCGCCGGGTTTCCGAATTCATCTGTGGAAAAGGTCAAACTCTCTTTGAATTTTAAGAATGACTCACGGACCCGAAATATCCAGACCTCCGTTTCTTTCCCCAATAGTGTCCAGGTGGGATCCAAATTGCTTTCAAGGGGGGCAACTGACACCCCGGTCTCGGGTACAAAATAAATTTGTGGCTGTCCATTTACAATGCATTCTGAAAAATTAGTCCGCATCGTTTCGGCTGACAATCGGCCTTCACGCTGGAGTTGATAATGGATATGGGGCACTGGAGAGCGACCCGAATTTCCGCAATATCCGATGAGTTCTCCCCTCTGCAAATATTGTCCGGGTTTCACAACAACACTGTCCTGTTTAAGATGACTGATCTCGCTGTACTCGCCATTCTGATGGTCAATAATCACATAATTGCCCCAGTTTTGTTCGGTGTTGCCTGTTTGGGGAGGATTGTCAATAACACGGTTTTCAACAGCAAACACCATCCCAGGTGCTGGTGCGAAAACCGGAAGCCCAAAGGCAAAATAATCCTCTAGCCGGTTGCCGAACCCATTGAGCTGACTACCGGGCTGATCCCTCACAACGAAATCCCAGGCATATCTGCCATCCCCTTTATGAGTCCACTCACCATTATTACCCTGTAGTACAGACCATTCTCCCAGAAAAGGCATAGTCAGGAGTGTCTTCTGTCTGGAAGAATAGAGTACCCACCGCCGGTACCAGCGTAGATTGGATTCAGGGCTTTTGATCAGATATAGTGGTATGGGTACCGGCTGGGATATATGATCGACCGATAATATATTTTTAAGGGGAAATAACAGGAGGATTGCTACCACATTAAAGGGAAAAATCAACAGGGGCAGTCCACTGGACCGAAATATTTCCTGTGTCCCCGCTTCCACTAACCCCACCATGAGAACCGCAACCGTCATCAATCCAAAGGACTTAAGGCTTTGCACGACAAAGAACCCTCCCATGGCCAGAGCAATGAGCACATAATTCAGTCCATCAAAACCAATCAGCGAACCATGCAGGAATACATAAACCAACATGCCTAGAATTCCACCCCAAAGGCCGGCTAAAACCGATATTCTTGAATAGATGGCAATAGCGATAAGTACTAGTATGCCGGACAGTAGATTACTCTGGAAGAAAATACTACCGAACATTTTTAGATACTCAAACAAGGCATACGGCAGTTTACTGAACAGCCATAAATCTATATTCTGTAAACTTTGAATAGCCATCAAAGCGGTATCGTGGCTGGTGGCACTACCATTGATCAACAGTAGCAGCCATGCTACAGCAGTGAAGGGAATACTTAGAATTGGCAGGTCGTACTTTGCAAAATAACCTGCTAACGCAGTTGACAGAATGCCGGCCAAACCTGCACCCAGAATGAGTAGTACCCAGATCCTGAATGTGGGCTCATTGTATTTCGCCAGGGCAAGCCCCACCAGAATGCCATTGACACCAAAAATTCCACTTTCCCGTACACTTCTGATGGGATGCAGCCATCGGGCGGTGAGGTTCGCTACCAGGTTCCCAACGATGCCCATTGCTCCTGCAAGCGGAAAGTAAAAAGTGGCAATAAGCATTAGTATTGCCGGAACAGGATGGGGAGCAAACGCGACGACCCCGTATGATTTAAGACAGGTTTTGAATAATGCCAGGAATTCCGCTGTGAGTCCGGGTGATGTATTTTTCACAACTTGGTCAATTCAGTTTCAGAAGCAGCTATTTCCGGTTTTCGGTCCTACGGGTTAGAAATTCATCAGGAACTCGTTCCATCTGCTGCACATATTCCCGGGTCTCCTTCGATTTTATGATGTGAATTTTACCGTCGTCCACGGCAATCACAGCAGGACGTAAATAGATGAACTGCCAACTTTGGCTCAGATTGTAAGCGCCAACATGGGGGATGACCAGATGCTCCCCTCGTCTCACAGGCGGTAAGGCCGCACTTTGCCGCAGGACATCTATATTCATACATAAGCCACCATAGAGAATAGTATCTTCCACTGTGACACCCGAGTCCTGTACAGTCTGAAAATTATAATTGTACCATTGCACTGACGATAGAACATTCATACCTGCATCAACAATTACACCCCTTTTTCCACCCGGCAATCGTTTTTGGGCCACCACCGTCGTGATCAGTGAGAAGGGTTCGTCAACCAATGCTCTTCCGGGTTCAATGAAGAGTTTTGGAACGTCACCGGTCCCAAAAGGCCCATTGAGCAGGATTGGGCAAATCACTTCAGCATACTGATCTACCGTTGGACAGGTATATTCAGCAGACTGCCAGGCCCAGTTTAAAGTATTATGGGAGGCATATCCTCCCCCCATATCCCAGTAATTCAACTTCACACCGAGTTGTTCTTTGATATAAGTGTAGAAACTGACCAGTCCCCGGGCAGCCGCAGCATAAATATTAACATCATCCACGTAAGTCCCCACGTGAATATGGAGTCCCTTTACCTCAAGTTTACCACCAGTCTGAATGCGTTTAACCGCTTCATAGGCATGGCCCGCTTCAACATTAAATCCAAATTTATGCCAGGGGGGATTATTTAAGTCCATATTTACTCTGACCCCTACTGGCAATTTTCGGCCCAATTCACCTGCGAGACCTTCACAGACCTGGATTTCATCATAATTGTCCAGATTGACCATTGCTCCTTCGGTAAATGCTTTGGTGAGTTCTTCCCTGGTCTTATAGGGTCCGTTAAAGATTATTTTATCTCCGGGCATATCGAGGTCTCTGGCAATGTCATATTCAAATCCCGATACTACTTCGGCCCAGGCACCTTCCGCGTGCAGAATGGAGCAAACGGCTTTCAGATAATTGGTTTTGTATGAGTAGGCAACCTGTGCACCGGGGTACCGGGTACTGAAGGCGCGGAACAGATTCTGGTATTGTTGTCTCATCTGATCGACTGATAAAACAAATAGAGGGGAACCATATTTATCCACCAATTCTTTCACATTAAATCCCGCCAGCCTGCTCATCGGTACTGTTGCCGGAGGTCTTCCGTATTTATTCATCACGCCGATACTATGGCGCACAATTGTCGGTTTTACATAGCTTTTCTTTTCCACAGTCTATCCTATTATTTTAGTGTTCTTTGCTCATGGAGAAATGTAATTCTCCAAGAGTTGTTAAATTTTCGATATAGTCCAGAGGGCAAACCAAGTCTATCGCATGTCGAACAAAACAGATCCCTGATTTTGCAATTTCCAGGGGCTTCAGGCTTTTACCACGGGCAAGTTCCACGACTAACCTCGGAAGATTCTGGTCTGCGCCGGTGCATAGATAAATCCAAGCAGGAAACCTCGGGTTGATCTCAATCAAATTATATTCACCTGTCTTTACGTTTTTCAATATCTCCACTTCACAGGGACCGATCCAGCGTATGTGTTTCAGGACATTAGCGGATAACTCCAACAATTGTTTGTTCCTTAGCGTAACAGCTGCCCAGGCTTTACCCTTGTCCGTGAGACGGGTTTTCCGAATTGGGACTGCACCCAGGAGATCACTATTCTCATCACAAACACAGCAAACATCAAACTCTTCTGACTCTATTTTTTTCTGCAGGATGATCGGGAGTCCCCACTTCAGTCTGATTTTATCAAAATTTTGCTGAACGTCAGCAAGTGTGTTACAGGTATAAGCCTCATAATAAATGCCTTTGATCATGAGCGGAAAACCAATTTCTTTCACAGCATCCTTCAGTTCCCCTGGCTCTTTGATTACTTTCGTTTCCGGAAACGGGATACCTACCTTTTCACACAAGTCAGCCAATTTGGCTTTCGATATCAGATCAGTGACCTGCTTCGGTGGGATGAACATGGCAATACCATTTGATTTCAAGGTCTGTTCTAACTTTTGAAAAACGGGCAGTTCACTATCAAGTGTAGGGATAATCACGTCAATGTGTTGCTGCTCATGAATATACAAGAGGCGCTCCAGCAGGGCCTGACTACCGCTGTTCGGATAGGGAATGAGATAGGCATGGCCCAGCAATCCTTCATCATAAATACCGGTATCGAGAGCGTCATAGGCCAGGCCGATGATCTTGCCGCCCCACCGTTCAGGGTGGTGCAGACAACGAATGACCCCTATCCCTGGCGCAGGATTATCCGCTGCATGCAATCCGGTAACCGCTACATTTAAACTCATTGTTCGACCAATCCTAATTCATCGAGTTGGCGATAAAAATCATCCAGATCCTTCCTCGCTGTATCCTCAGTAACATCAAACTCTGTCATGAGTTTTTCCAGGATCTGAGTTGATTTTTCCCCTGACTCCATTAATGTAAAAATGAACTGACCCGTTGAGTTGAGGGTGTAGGTCAGACCTGAACCGTGGTCAAATAAAAACCCGTTTTTACTCATTGTCAATTCTGAACTGAATATTTCAGACATGTCCATGCTCCTAATTTGAATATCCATTTAACCTGGTAAGCAGTCCCGAGGAATACGCCAGCACTCCCTCCAAATGGTGACTATACCGCTTACACCAATAACAATAATCCAGTGTACAGTCCACCTTGTCAACCTGTTTTTCCCAAAGTGCTGCTTCAAAGCTGCCATCTAAAAATTGATTTTCAACATTAATTTCTTCAGAAATTATGTGATCGGTAATGCGGATGGTCTGATGGGTTCCATCTTCTTCCAGGCTTTGGGCATTGTATGGATACAGGGATATCCCCAGCCAAGCGACATCCGCCGGAGCATAACCTGTTATCTGTATCTTAATGGGCCAGCCGGTATTTGCATCCACGATGATGCTCGCCGATAGCGACGGTTCAGCCTGTGGTATCAGTAAGTGAAAAAATAATCCGATGGTTAGTAAATAAGCTTTCATAGTTATCTCAAAAACGAAGTTGCAGGCCAAGCGCCCAGTAATTAATATGATAGGTATCTGCCATTCCCCCTGAATGATAACTGTTGGTAGAGAATACACCAGTGACTGTCCAGTGAGGGTTAAACCGCCAGGCAGCGCGGAGATTGAAGATATTTCTCAGTATATCCGGATTATTATCCAGTAACAATATTACAGGATCAACCATAAAACGTGCTTTTCCTTTCTGAAAATATATTGTAGAATACAGAGTTTTCGTCACCGCCCATTCCCAGACAATGGATGCTGACTGATAGGTTGCCTGGGGAAATGTCTGTGTAATCCAGCCTCCACGAAAAATGTGTTTCCCCAGTTGCTTGCTCAGCGTTAGAGCGATCTGGTTAAATTTTTCATCCTCCTCGTATTTGTAAACTAGGCTTGTGTCCGAGGCTGTATTATACTGATATTCGTCTTTGTACTCGTAAACATTCTGATAAAGGGAGTGAATGAACAAAAGGGAGTATCCAAATTTATAGACATCACCCATGGCCTGCAGACCGGTTACCCAGCCGGAGGGAATCAGCTGCACTTGCCGATGAAGGGTTCCCATATCCGGATATGTCACTGCAAAAGTTGTGTCTGTGATCATGGTTTTGCCAGCATGAAACCGTCCAATAATCCCGCCAAGCCTAAAGCCTGAACTAATGAAAAAATTATCCCTCCCAAAGTAATTTGTCTGCCGGTAATTCACCAGGCTATCCGTGATGATAATATTCTCAATGCTGATGGTAAAGCGATCCTTGAGACGTTTATCCATGGAATAATAAAACGCATCGGATTTGTAACTACCCCCTGATGAATATTGACCTGTTGTATGATAGGCTGCCAATGTTACATTCCAGGGATATAAATTAGGATACCAGTTTTGTTGCCCAACAGCGACGCCAATTCCGAAGATAAGAAAAAGAAAGTTATGTTTAATAGTTTGAAATTCCTTTAAGTTCAACTGATTCGATTAAGTTCTTGTTCTGGACCGACCAAATCAGAAAAAGTTCCCCCACAATCTGAAACCCAAATAACTTGGTAATCTTCCGGGCCATGAATGACTCTGAATTGTCATGCGTATTGATAGTTGGATTCAAGTTCCTCATGCCGAACCGATTCCGCGGCAACCCCGGAGTCTATGTCGGTCAAATCCTTTAATTTTATAAAGGCTTTAAAACAAGAGTATCTGCACTTATGGAATTAAATGTATAAAATGATATTCATCAGCCAGATCACATCAACCACATTGAGATTACCGTCGAGATTCACATCCCCAGCCTGGAACTCGTACTCACTGGGACTTTCGTCATCGATGATCATGAACACCAGCCAGATAACATCAAGAATATCCACCGCATTATCCTCATTCATATCTCCAGGGAGGAAATCATTCACCAGTCCTGCAATGATCAGGGGATCTTCCCCTGTCCCGAGTCTGATGAGTGTCCCGTTATCCATCCAGATCCAGTTCATTGCCGATGCGGGACCGGCAACAGGTGGTTTGGTCATGACGGCCTGATGATGCTGGGCTATATCGGAATAAGGCTCTTCCAACGGGGTTGATGCATCGGAATAATAGAGTTTATGGGAATAATACCCTGGAGCGGAACGATAGGCATAGAGTGATTCCCCCTCCAGAAGTGTAAAATTCTTGGCACCTGAGATCGGGCCACCGGGAATTAAGGGATCTTCCAATATCGTCAGGGCATTCTCAATGCCAGTGAGCATATCGCCGCTGGTCTCGATATTTTTGACGAGCCAGAAAAAATACAGTTGTGAGTCAATGACGCATTCCCAGCCTTCACCCTGCCAGTCACCACAGCCGTAAGTATCAGGCGGATGTGCCAGGATCCAGGTTGAATCCGTGTCGAAATCAGTGAGCAGGGCCAGCAGTTTTGTCTTGTCCAGAGAACCGTTGTGAGAAAAAGACAACAGATGATCGTTCCATTGGTACAGGAAGGGATGGGGGTCCGGTATCTCCACAGCTCCAGATGAAGCTTGTCGGATATGCCCCTGTGCCGTGTGAGGATTATTTCCCATTGACAGCAAATTTGAAACTGCCTGGTCAAAAAGCGTGTCCTCCCATGCCGGGATCGGTGAACGCCACAGTTGTGAGGAAGTATCGGGAAATACCTGCCCCTGCCTATAATAGAGCATAGCCCAGCCGTCTCTATTATCGTTGCCTTGCGTCTCAGACTGCAGGAATTCGAGTTCTTCGGTGATTAGGACAGAGTCCTGAACCAGCAGGAATTGCGGAGATGAAGTTATTACTGCCCATAACTGGCAGGCACTGGTAATCCCGAATAGCGAACACAACCCCGCAAGCTGATAAAATCTTTTTATTCCCATAGGGTAAATATATCAAACCTGCAGTTGTGCTTAGCACTTTTTTTCGGAGTGGCCTGAGGCGAATTAAGTTGTTGCTATAATCTTTTTCAATTCAAACTTATCATGCGAATGCCCATTTGGACTTCAGCTCCGTGTTGAAGGGTATTCGTCAAGCTTATCAGCATCGGGACATTTAATCACCCGCAGTATATTCGATGACATCGGCACTTACCGTAACAACCTGACGATTGAAAATGGGTATTAGAATAAAAACTTCTGCCTGCATATCGACTGTCAAATTTATCAAACCAAGCTTCCGGGCATAAAAATCGCCATATCGGCTCGACGCATTTTTCCTCAAATCATCTAACGCAGCATTGTAAATATCCCCTTCTGATAACCCCAGCATGAGTAGCCTGGGGGCGGCCGCTTTGCCTTCTACTTTTCCCAATATGGTATAATTGTTATCATCAACGGTCGTACCCGTAGTGATTCCCCCATGGGAAAAGGAAGAAGCACAACCAGTAAGCAGCAGTGCAAAGATTATTAAGATTGTTTTCATTTTATCTCCTACTAATAATTAGTTTTATTTTGGTACAAAAGTTTTGTTAATTGAAAAG
>CAZIYQ010000015.1:0-22473 GCA_964543505.1 uncultured bacterium
TGCGGGTTCGAGTCCCGCCTTCAGCACAGATTTTTAAATTAAACAGGAGTTACATTTTGAAAATTATCTTAACAAGTCTGATTTTTTCGACATTCCTTTTTCCCCAGGCTAATCCGGTGAGTGATGCCAGGCAATTCCTGGAATCGGGACAATACACAGATGCTATTGCTAAAGTTGAACAAGGACTCACAGCTAAATCAGAGGTTGTCGAACTCCTTCTTTTAGGTGCACAGATTGCCGTAAAACTTGATGATCTGAATAAAGCTAAAGGTTTTATGGAAAAAGCGAATAAACTTGATGATAAAAATATCGATATCATCAATTATTGGAAAAAATTGAAAACGTTGAGTGATTTGATGTCTTATGGACAAAAGACATTCAAAATGGGTTCCTATGACGAAGCCATGGATTCGTTTGATAGTACTATCGTGAAATTCCCTGATTTTGCTCTTGGATATTACATGAAAGGTCAGATTTACTATCGGCAGGATAATTTTGACGATGCCGTTGCAAATTATAAAATAGCACGGAAGTATAATCCCTTCGAGGAAAAATATTCAAAAGCGATCTCTGCAATTGCATCGAAGTTGTACAATAAGGGAAACGATGAACAACGCAGGAAAAAATATCAGGACTCTATTGCAAAATATGAGAAAGCTCTCGAATATGATCCCAGCCTCAGCCAAGCCCTGTTCAGAATTTCATACGCATATTATAAATTATCCAATTTTGCTGAAGCCAAGGAACATCTGAATAAATTAGTCGATCGGGACCCTAATCATGCCGAAGCGCGGAAATTGCTTGGCGATATTTTTGTCAAAGAAAATAATTTTGAAAGCGCTATTGAATGGTATAAAAAAGCAACTCTGATTGACCCTGATTATACAAAAGCTTATTATGCAGAAGGAAAAATTTTGGAAGCTCTTGGGCAAAACGACGAAGCTCTCACAGTTCTGGATAAAACCATTGAACTTGACCCAACTTATTACCGAGCTTATGAACTCCTGGGAATTATCCATCAGAATAAAACAGAAAATGATGACGCTATACTCAACTATCGACTAGCCATTCAATATGGAAATAAACCTTACAGCGCTTATTGGAGATTGGCTTCCGTTCTCAATATTGTAGACAAATGTGATCAGGCTGAAACCGCGGCAAAAGCGGCATTGGATTTAAAGCCCAATTATGCCGCAGCCTATTTTGAATTGGGACTCGCCGAAAAATGCCTTGGGAGAAAAGTAGCCGCTTTTGAATCTTGGAAGAAAATTTTAGATGACAGGGAGTGGGGGAAATCTGCTCAGTTCGAACTGAAGAAATATTATAAAGAATTAGAGAATTAAAATAATTCACAAATGGATGAATAAAAAGGGCGAATCATATCGCCCTTTTTATTTTATTTTTAGCTATGATTAAAGCTGTAGTTTTTGACCTGGATAACACCCTACTGGATTTTATGCAGATGAAAGAAAGATCCGTCGATTCTGCCGTGCGAGGAATGATTGAAGCGGGTATGAATATCGATCCGAAAGAATCGGCAGAGAAGATATTTAATATTTATTGGCAGAAGGGCTTTGAATACCAGGAAGTTTTGGATGATTTCATCGAGAATGAATTGGGAGGAGTTAATTATAAATTCCTGGCAGCTGGAATCGTTGCCTATCGAAAAGCAAAGGAAGCTTCATTGGTACCGTATCCATTTGTCAATAGTACATTACAAAAGCTCGCCAAACAGGGCTATAAACTCGGTGTCGTATCCGATGCACCCGCCCGGGAAGCCTGGATGAGGATCTGCACCGTTAATATGCACCATATTTTTGATGCTGTTGTAACATTTGAAGATACCGGTGAACGCAAACCCTCCGCTAAACCTTTCAGGTTGATTGCATCATTACTCAACTGTAAAGCAGAGGATATCCTAATGGTTGGGGATTGGCCCGAGCGAGACGTGATTGGTGCAAATGAGGTGGGCATGCGGACTGCCTTCGCTAAATATGGCGATAGATTTGGAACCATCAATTCCGGTGCGGATTATGATCTCGATAATTTTTCAGACATCTTGAAAGTCCTAAAAGCTGAAGCCGACAGATGATTTTTGTTGGAACCGATATTATTGAAGTATCACGCTTGCGAGAGGTAATGGAACGGAATGGATCTTCATTTTTGAAAAAAGTTTTTACGCCCGATGAGATATCTTATTGCTCGGAAAGAGCCGAACCTGCAATTCATTACGCCGGAAGATTCGCGGCTAAAGAAGCAGTAAAAAAAGCAGTCCTATCACATGACAGTACCAGAATTTTACCCTTGAATTTCATTTCCATAAAAAACAGAGAGGATGGAGCTCCATATGTTGAAATTCAAAATGATGCCTCCAATATTCAAATTTCCCTGTCCCATACTCATTTGTACGCCACTGCAGTCGCTGTGCTTGAGGTAAAATGATCCCAATTTTATCAGAAACCGAAGCTAGAAAATTAGACCAGGCGACTATCGCTTCAGGCTTGCTCAAAGGTGCAAACCTGATGGAAAATGCCGGAAGACAATCTGCCCGGTATTTTGTGGATCACATCCCGGATATTTACTCTCAATCCGTTTTGGTTGTCAGCGGGAAAGGCAATAACGGTGGGGATGGCATCGTCATGCATCATTATCTGCTTAAATATGGCATTGACTCCACATTGCTGCTGATGTCCGAATCGGAAATGGAAAGAGATGTTATCAAATCCCATCAAATCACCGGCAAGACAATAAAACTTTATCAGAATGAGTTTGATTTACAAGATTTCAGCTGGATAGTTGATGCATTATTTGGCATCGGATTAAGAAGGAATATTTCGGGAGAATATGAATCTCTAATCGGACGAATGAATGCCTGTAAGAATGTAATTTCCATCGACATCCCCAGTGGTATCTTCACTGACACGGGAACAATCGGAGGATGTGCGATCAAGGCCCAAAAGACCTTTACAATGGGATTTCCCAAATCAGGTCATTTTTTGAACGATGGTATATCTCATACGGGTAACCTGGAAATTTTTGATATTGGTTTCAGAGAATATGCGAAAGATGATATTACAAAAAAACTGACAACAAAGGATGATGTTCGTCATTGCCTGCAGCCACACCCAAAACAGGCAAATAAATATTCCAGGGGGAAATTGGTTACGTTAGCGGGTTCCAAGGGGATGACAGGAGCTGCGATACTGGCCTGCAGGAGTGCCTATCGTACGGGTTGCGGAATCATCAGGTCCATCGTACCCGAGAGCCTGAATTCCATCTTTGAGCCTGCTCTCATCGAGATCATCACGGTACCGATTGAGGATCGAAATGCTGGATTTTTAAATCTTGATTCCTTTGATGAGATTAACTCGAAGATGAACTGGGGGGATGTCCTCATCTGTGGACCGGGACTCTCCTCCGATGATAGCGCTGTTGAGCTGGTGGCTGAAATCCTCAAAAGCTGGAAGAAACCATTGGTACTGGATGCCACCGGATTTGAACCCTTAATTAAAGGATCTGTTAAAATTTCACAAATTTCTGAAAAATCTATTTTATCTCCTCACCTGAACGAATTTTGTCGTCTTTTTAGGATGGATAAAGAAGAAGTGCTCACAAACAGGCTTGCTGTATTAGAATCAGTATCTGATCAGCTTAGGGGCAGGGTACTGATTTTAAAAGGAGCTCCGACCCTGATTCTAACATCATCTGGTGTCATTGAATTCATGACGGAGGGGAATCCTATTCTCGCGACGGCAGGGACCGGAGATGTACTTTCAGGTATTCTTGGCGGCTTATTGGCTCAGCACTATTCCTTGGATGATTCGGCGATGATCGCCACCTGGATTCATGCAAATGCTGGAAATTTATTTATTAAGGATCGGGGACCAAAAGGATTGGTTGCATCTGATCTGATTAACTACATACCGGAGGTCTATGCAGCGCTTTCTACTGCCCCTTAAATCTTATAAGACTTGGTTATTCATTGCTTATGCATTACTTGTTTTGATAATTTCTTCCACACAAGCTAATCATCTCCCGAGAATCAGATTTTTAATGCATAATGATAAGATCGTCCATTTTTTCGAATATCTAATATTTGGCTTTCTGCTTCTCAATGCTATGGAAAATGGCAGTCGAAGTCTAAAAATTAGGATGATAGCATTTTTGATAATTCTGATTTTCCCCATTTTTGATGAAGTATTACAAAGTTTTGTGCCGGGAAGGTTCCCTGAAGTTCTAGATGGTATTACTGATGTTTTTGGAGGAACATTCGGCATCATTATGTTCATTCAGATGAAAAATGTTAAAATCACTTCACATTAAAAACTTAGCCATTATCGATGAATTAACGGTCAATTTTGAGAGCGGACTCAATCTGATCACCGGTGAAACCGGAGCCGGTAAGAGTATCCTCGTTAATGCTCTAAATTATCTTTTAGGAGACCGATTTTCGAAAGACAGTATCCGCACTGGTGCGGAATCGACCATCGTCGAGGGTGAATTTTCTAACGGTAAAAACACCGAGGTCATCCGCAGAATTTATTATGCTAATGGAAAATCCAGATCCTTTCTTAATGATGTTCCCATCACCGTTGAGAAACTTATCAAGAAAACGGAATTTCTTATTGATATTCACGGGCAGCATGATCATCAAAGGTTACTGAAAGTTGCCAATCATTTGGAGTATCTCGATGTTTTCGGGGATTACCAAAAGGATCTCAAAAAAATTGCTGAATTATACGCTGATATAATTAAATTGAAAAAAGAGATCGATCAGCAAAAAAAGCGTTTACAAAAACTCGCCGAGCTAAAAGAGTTGTATCAGTTTCAGTTGGCTGAATTGACTGAGATAGATTTAACAGAAGACCTTGATCTCTTGCTGGCCAATGAGTATAAAATACTTTCTAATGCTGAGGAATACCATAATACGATATCAGATCTCATCATCCTGTTGGATGATTCACCGGGCTCTTTAAAAGAAAACATATCCAGGGGAATCCACAAAATATCGGGTCTACCGGGAACAGATCAAGCCCTTCAGACGATCGCCAACAGGTTTGAAAGTCTGCAGTTGGAAGCGGATGATATCATGAGCGATCTTGCTCATATAAAGCGGGGTATTGTGCTGGATGATGAAAAATTATCACAGCTTTCAGACCAATTGCAACATGTAGAAAAATTGAAACGCAAATATGGGGGGAATCTCAAAAAGGTTATTGCCTATCGCGATGATATTCAATATCAGCTGACGCAATCAGAGATCAACGTTGATAATCTGAAGAAATATGAGAAAGAGCTGAAAGAATTTACAAAAAATTATTTTAATCTCTCGGTAAAACTTACTCAAAAAAGAAAAGAATGCTCAGTCAGACTAGAGAAAAAAATATTATCAATCCTGTCAGAGATGAATATGCAAAACACACAGCTGAAAATCGTTCTCGGGGAAATTGGACATCAGGAGATGCTGCCTACTGGGCGAGATACATGTGAATTTTATATATCAGCGAACATTGGAGAAAATATTCGACCCCTGGCGAAAATAGCATCGGGGGGTGAAATATCACGCTTTATGCTGGCAATCAAATTGGTGCTACACAATCGAGATACGGTAGATACACTGATTTTTGATGAAATCGATTCCGGTATTTCAGGGAGAACAGCTCTTCAGATTGGGGAGATACTGGAAGAACTAGGGCAATACAAACAAGTTTTATGTATTACTCATCTACCGCAGATTGCCTCAAAAGGGAAATCCCATTTCAAAATATTTAAAGAGCAACGGGGAAAACGGACTTTGAGTAAGATCAAAAAATTAACTAACAACGAAAGAATTGCAGAAATTGCATCGTTAATCAGTGGTGATACAGTTACTTCATCCGGCCTTGAACAGGCAGCACAATTACTGGGAGGGAAACCGCTTATTAATGGATAAATTTGTAATCCATGGTAGAGAACAACTCAACGGAGAAGTTATCATCAGCGGGGCAAAGAACGCCGTTTTGCCTATTATGGCAGCAACATTGATAACTCCTGGGAAATTCACATTAAGAAATGTCCCGGACCTGCGTGATACAAGAACGATGATCAAACTGCTTGAGATAATCGGTGCGAAGATTGAGTTTGCCGACGGCGTTCTTAAAATTGATACGATCGGTTGTGATAATCCTGTTGCACCGTACGAAGTTGTCAAAACGATGCGGGCTTCGTTTGATGTGCTCGGCCCCTTATTAGGCCGATTCCAATATGCCAAGGTCTCCCTACCCGGGGGTTGTGCCTGGGGACCCAGGCCTGTGGATTTGCATCTGAAAGCGATGAAAATTCTGGGAGCCGAAGTTACGATGGAAGGGGGTTATATCATCGTAAAGGGGTCTGCAATCGGTGGGGACATCAATTTTGAAATTTCCAGTGTGGGGGCTACAAAGAACGCATTGATGGCAGCTGTAAAAGCAAAAGGAGAAACGGTCATCCACAATGCAGCACGCGAACCTGAAATTTCGGCTTTAGTAGATTTTTTAAATGCTTTAGGTGCCAAGATCACTCGGAAAGATACGACCTGTCTTTGTATAAACGGTGTTCAAAGATTAAGTGATGAACTGGATTTTACAATTATCCCAGACCGTATTGAAGCGGGAACTTTCCTCATAACAAATTTAATGGTTGGAGGGGAAATTAAATTGATTGGTGTCAACCCGGATCATCTTTCGATTGTTTTGACCAAATTAAAAGAAGCGGGAAGCAAATTAGAAATTTCACAAGACTCAATCATCACAAAATCGACTGCCAAGATTAAACCTGTTGACATAACGACCGGTCCCTATCCCGGCTTTCCGACGGATCTGCAGGCTCAGTGGATGGCTCTCATGTCCAAAGCCGCAGGGGCATCCACCGTCATTGATGAAATCTACCGAGATCGTTTTACTCATGTTGCTGAATTGAACAGGCTTGGTGCAAGAATCAAACTTGAACAAAACGTGGCAGAGGTCGTTGGAGTTACAAATCTTACCGGGGCACCGGTTATGTCAACGGATATTCGTGCGAGTGCTTCATTAATTATTGCCGCACTGGCCGCGACAGGTAAAACGGAAGTTTCCAGAATTTACCACATTGACCGCGGATACGAAAAAATTGAAAAAAAATTAGAACTAATTGGTGCAGATATCAAAAGAGCAAAGAGTTAATGGAACAACGCGTGAAAGAATTTGTTACATTGTCATCACAAAAGATTTGTTGCATAAAGATATCAGCAAACTCTAATTTAATCATGTAATACAAAAGGAGAAACTCGTGAACAAAACAAAAATCATCTCAATAATCGTTATCACCCTGTCACTGACATTTATAAATGCAGCGACTGTCGGATTCAATAATTCAACATTGGATAGAACTAATACTGATACAAATGCGTATTTGAATTTATCAATTACTTCTGATATTGCAGTATTTGGGTTGCAGTTTGAAGCTTCATACGATCCGGCAGAACTGAGCTTGGTTGATGTCAAATCTCTGATGAGCGGATATACGTTCGAATACAGACTAACAGAAGAAGGAACTATCAGAGGATTGATTTTTAGTCTTCAGGGTACAGAGTTGGTAACAGCAAGCAATATTACAAATGTTCTCGAATTTGAATTTGCACCCGCTAACAGTCACAGTGGCTCCAGCATGGTTGAGTTCAATAATGTAATTCTTGCAGGTCAGCATGGGGAAGAGATAGAAGTCACTGCCTCTGGCCAGGAGGTTACTTTCGATAATGCCTTAATACCAGCTGAAACAGCCTTATCAAGGAACTATCCAAACCCATTTAATCCTACGACGAGTATTGATTATTCAATCGCCTTACCTGGTTTTGTGTCGCTTGTCATTTACGACTTAAACGGCTCTGAAGTAAGGACACTCGTTTCTGGATATAGAGATGCTGCTAATTACACATCTTTATGGGATGGTACCAATAATCAGGGTAATTCTGTTGCCAGTGGTCGCTATATTTTAAAGATGACGGGTCCTGAATTTACCAATTCAATTACGATGACCCTGTTGAAATAATCCTCAACAAATGAATTGATCTATGCCCCGATTTATCGGGGCATTTTTTTTGTTCAAAGTCTTGTTTATTTACGATGATGTCGGATAATATTACCCATGGAATGGAAATTTCTTTTAGAGATGTCAAATAATATTAGAAGAATATGAAAGTAGTAATAATAGGTGCCGGGGAGGTGGGATACAATCTTGCCATAAGATTTGCGAAGGAAGATTTTGACCTAACCGTCATCGATAACAACCCCGAAAAATGTAAACTGGTCAAAACAACCGTCGATGCCAATGTGATCGAAGGGGATGGTGCTTCTCAGAGAATTCTACAACAGATAAATATGCCCGAAATTGATATCTTTCTTGCCCTAACAAGGATTGATGAGATAAATCTTGTTGCGAGCAGAATTGCAAAGAAAATGGGGGCAAACCAAGTCATTGCCAGACTTAGGAACACAGAATACTCACATAAAAAAGCAATTATTTCACCAGACCAATTCGGGATTGATTATGTGACGTATCCTGAAAAAGCTGCTCAAAAAGAAATTATGATGTTGGTGAGGAGATCAGCCACTGCTGAAATTCAGGAATTTGCGAAAGGGACAATAACTCTCGCCGGCTTAAAACTGGAAAGCTCATCCCCACTTATTGGCAGAACAGTACAGAATGTCGAATTATCAAATCCATTTATCAGGCATAAACTTGTCGTCGTCATCCGGAAAGATCATCCTTTCGTGCCACACGAAGATACGAAATATCATAAGGACGATACGGTCTATTTCGTAGGCGATACGAATGATATAAAATCTATTCAGCAAATGGCTGGAATTCCTGCTATCGATTTGAATAAAATTATGATTTTGGGTGCCGGGAAAATAGGCCGATTGTTGGCAAAATCACTGCAAACAGATTTCGACGTCAGACTCGTTGAAAAGGATCGGGATAAGGCAGAAAAAGCAGGTGCCAACCTTTCGAATACACTGATCCTGAATGAGAGCGGAACCAGCATTGAATTTCTCGAATCAGAACATATTTCTGAAGTAGATTGCTTCATCGCCGTAACAGACAACGAGCAGACAAATATTCTATCCAGTTTGCTGGTAAAGCATATGGGGGTGAAGCAGGTAATTACTCATATAACGACCACCTCATACATCCCGGCTGTGAGGCGTTTTGGACTTGATGCTATTGTCAGTAAGAATATTGCTGCAGTGAATGATGTCATTAATTATATTCGTAGTGACAGTAATATCTCTATCTCCCGATTTGAAGATATCGAAATTGAAGCAGTTGAACTGACAGTCCAGCCAAATTGTAAATTCCTTCGGAAAAAATGGTCAATTGATAAAATACCAGAGGAGATGTCATTAGGTGCAATCATTCGGGGAAATACTGTCGAAATACCAAATCATCACTCTATCATTAAACCGTACGATGAGCTTTTAATATTCACAAAACCTGCTTTTGTATCGACCGCGGAGAATTTATTCAACCAATAAATGAATAAAAGAGCAATCATTAATACCATCAGCACCCTACTGATGGCATTGGGACTAATGATGTTGCTGAGTACTCCCTGGTCACTTTATTATCAAGATAATGACTTTTGGATTCTCATACGGTCTGCCGCTATTACCTTTGCAGTTGGTGCCGTATTTTGGTTCTTTTCCAGAGGGACAATACGACTCAATATCAAAGATTGGTTTACAATTGGGACCCTTGGATGTGTAATTGCCTCGTTGTTTTGTGCTCTTCCCATTTATCTTTCGGGGTATCTACCACATTTTTATGATGCCGTTTTTGAATCTATTTCCGGATTAACCACGACAGGCGCTACAGTACTGGGGAGTGCAAGCACGCGTTCAATCGAAGAGCTGCCTCATGGTATTCTTTTCTGGAGGAGTCTAACACAATTTATTGGCGGGTTTGGGACTTTGATCTTCTCAATTGCAATTTTACCGCTCCATGGAATGAATTCCCTGGAACTGAGCAAGGCAGATGTAGCGGGTCCTATATCTGAAAAGGTAACCCCGCGCGTCAGGCAAACCACTAAAGCGTTAGCTTCGGTCTATGTGGCATTAGTCCTGTTGGAAACTTTATTCTTGAAATTAGCCGGGATGACCCTGTTTGAAAGTTTCTGTCATTCATTTGCCACACTTTCTACAGGAGGATTCTCCACGAGTTCAGCCAACATTGGATTTTTTAATTCCGGGCCGATAGAGTGGATTCTAATCCTATTCATGATAATCGCTGCTACCAATTTTACTTTTCATCATCGCTTATTAACTCGCCGCAGTTTTATATATTTTAAAGACAAAGAATTCAGGACATTTATTTGGTTTATCGCGTTACTGTTCCTCATCCTTTTGTTTGATGGATCAGCTCGATTATTTGGCTTTAGTTTCGCTACAGTGAGAAATGCCCTTTTCACGACAGTTTCAATGTTATCAACCACTGGATTCTACTCATCAGATTATAATTTATGGCCTAATTTGACTCGAACATTAATATTTTTAATGTTCTTTCTTGGAGGTATGACTGCATCAACCGCGGGCGGTTTAAAGATGATTCGATCGATTATTGTCTTCAAGTACTTAAAAATAGTCATTAAAAAGATGCTCCATCCTCAAGCTGTTTATCCGTTGACAATCGGTGGAAAGATTATCCATCAGGATGCTGTAAGAAACACAGTTGGTTTCTATTTAATTTATATCGTCGTTTTTGTAATCGTCAGTATATTATTTGCAGCGTTGGGATTGGATTTAACAACTTCCATATCAGCCAGCGCATCCTCTCTCGGAAATATAGGACCCGGCTTTGGATCGATTGGTCCGTTTCAGAATTGGGGGCATTTTCCAGAAAGTGCCAAGTGGCTGGCAAGTTTTTGCATGTTGCTTGGCAGACTTGAATTATTTGCGGTCATCATATTATTCAGTAGGAGTTATTGGGAAAAGTGAGCTCTGTACTTGTTTATAGGAGAAAAGGAGCCTGTACATTTACCATCGACAGGTCAGAATACCTAAATGTATTGGATAGTTCAGTTTTAGATGAATTAAAGGCTCGATTTGAAGATGCTGAAAAAAATCCTGATATAAGGGTTATCATCCTGACCGGGGCGGGGAAAAGGGCTTTCATTGCAGGAGCGGACATCAAAGAGATGGCAGAAATGACCATCAGCCAGGCTGAAGCATATTCAAAAAAAGGGCAGGAATTAACTTGTTATATTGAACAATTCCCAAAACCGGTGATTGCTGCTGTAAATGGATATGCTCTCGGAGGAGGTTGTGAGTTCGCGCTTGCCTGCCATATTCGCTACGCTTCTGAAAACGCTCAATTTGCCCAGCCAGAAGCGGGACTTGGAGTCATTCCCGGGTTCGGAGGTTCGCAACGGCTACCAAAACTGGTTGGGAAGGGAGTTGCTCTTGAAATGCTCCTTACGGGTAAGATGATCAATGCTGAAACTGCATACCGGATTGGACTTGTTAATAAAGTCGTACCTGCAAATACTCTGATGTCGTCAGTTAAAAAATTAGCTGAGCGCATGGTCAGCACATCAGCAACTTCAGCAGAGGCAATTATCAAAGCCGTAAATGAAGGTCAGGGGATGTCTTTATCGGATGGATTAAAAATCGAATCAAAATTGTTTGGTAAAATATTTAAAACCTACGATCAGAGGGAAGGCATGAAAGCATTTATTGAAAAAAGGAACCCCAGGTTCAAAGGTAAAAAATAAAAAAAAGTCCGGCATTAACCGGACTTTTTTTTATAGAATCATCAACTTACAAATTTGTTTCGGAAACAGTTTTCTTAACCGCCTCCAACGTTTTGTCAAGAGCTTCTTTTTCAGCATCGGTTAGATCGATTTCCAAGATTTTCTCGATTCCTCCTGCACCAATGACACAGGGAACACCGATGAAATAACCATCAATACCATATTCTCCTTCACAACAGGCTGCAGATGGTATGACTCTTTTTTTATCTTTAATATAGGCTTCGATCATTTCTACAATAGAGGCTGCAGGGCTGAAATAGGCACTGCCGTTCCCAAGCAACTGTACAATTTCGGTACCTGCTTTGCGGGTCCGATCAACGATTGCATCAATCTTATCCTGCGGTAATAATTTATCGATGGGGACGCCTCCAACTGTTGCTAATCTCGGTATGGGAACCATTGTGGGTCCGTGACCACCTAACACCAAGCAAGAGACGTCCTGCGTTGAGAGTCCGGTTTCCATAGCGATGAAGGCTCTAAAACGTGCAGAATCCAGAGCACCTGCCATGCCCACAACATTCTTTTTAGGAAAGCCGCTGACTTTGTAGAACGCATAAACGATGGCATCCAAAGGGTTTGATACGACAATTACAAATGCGTTCGGAGCATGCTTTTTGACATTATTTGCAACATCCGAGATAATTTTCAGATTGATTTCAAGCAGATCATCTCTTGTCATTCCGGGCCTTCTGGGAACACCTGCAGTGATCGCAACCACATCCGCTCCTTCGATATCCTCGTAATTACAGGAACCGGTTATATTAACATCGTAACCATCGTGAGGGCGCGCTTCCATGAGGTCGAGAGCTTTCCCTTTGATCATTCCTTCTGCTTTTGGGATATCAATAATGACCACATCCCCCAGCTCTTTCTGAGTACAGAGCAATGCCATTGTTCCACCGATCTGGCCACCGCCAATAAGTGCTATTTTCTTTTTCATTTCATACCTCTGTAATTAGTTAACATTTTCTTTAACCCAGGCGGTGCTCACCGATTTCGGCCTGGTAATTGGTGTTCCCAGTGCCCTGTTCAATACCAATTGGGCCAACATTCCCATTGATCGTGAGACTGAGAACAAAACAGTATAATATTCGAATTCTCTCAAGCCATAGTGATAAAGTAATGCACCGGAGCCGGCATCAACATTTGGCCAGAAATTAGCGATTGGACTTTTACCCGCTGCAACCCGTTCTTTCGAAAATACTTCGAGAACTTTTGGTACGACCTGGAAAATTCTGTCAACTGTCATGAAAATTGGGTCATCAGGCATATGTTTTTTTCCGAATTTATTAAAGCCCGTGAAACGCGGATCGGTAACACGTAGCACTGCATGTCCGTAACCCGGGATGACTTTGCCTGAACGGAGTGTTTGGAAGGCCATTTCTTCAATTTGCTGTGTGGTCGGGACACCATCGAAGTCTTCCATCAATTCAAGAATCCATTTAAGGCAGTTTTGGTTTGCCAACCCATGCAGCGGTCCTGCAAGCCCGTTCAATCCTGCAGCAACGGAGTAATAAGCGTCAGATAGGGCAGAGCCAACGGTGTGGCAGACGTTGGCACTAACATTTCCACCTTCATGATCACAATGCAATGTGAGGTAAAGTTGTATCAACTGTCTAAAAGTGCCATTGGGGTCATCCATACCGAGCATTGAAGCATAATTTGCCCCCCAATCGAAGTCTTTGTCGTAGGGGGTAATATCATCAAGGCGCATAGTTTTACGTTTGAGACCTTTTCTGTATCGGATTTTATAAATACTCGCTGCCAAAGTCGGTAACATTCCCAGTATATCCAGGGCATCTTCCAGCATCGGTTTCCAATAATCTTCCTTTTGCATACCTTTCGTATAATGTTTTCTAAATTTGGATTTAGACTCCAACATTAAAATAGCGGTATTCAAGAGAGTCATAGGGTGGGTTTTCTTTGGTAGAGCACGAAGTGCGTCCCACACAAATGCAGGGACCTCACTTCTATCTGCAATGTCATCCTGCAGGGATTTTGTTGAAGCCTCATCAGGGATATCGCCGGTAAGTAACAAATAAAATATTTGTTCAGGCAGTAAATGGCTGACTTCCAGGAGTGGATATCCTCTAATAATGAGTCCTTTATCGGGTTCAACGACGGAAGTATCACAGATCATCCCTTTAATACCTCTCATGCCGCCAAAAGCCTGTGCGACACTTACATCAGAAATGGTTTGAGTTGCTAAATTCCCTAGTATTTCCTTTTTTTCATGACGCCATACTGGTATTTTTCCCAGCAGGTTTTCCCGTAAAGTCATTTCCTCTCCTTAATTTTATCTAATCACAATTTTCGATTTGTCAGATCATAAAATAATCAACAGTTGATCGTTAAACTATTTCTTGAAATTCATAACAATTATTAATGTAAAATATACCGCATTCTCAAGTAATCTTTAAAGAAGATTTATGACCCTTAATAAATGTTAAGTCGTGAATATTAGTTTTTCATTGCAGTCACCATTGACCAATCATACGGCTGATTGATAATATCAAATCGTCGGGTAAAAGACAAAATACCATCATATTCTATAGTTTGATATTGCTTTATCACCATTGTATGAACTCAAATGACTTCTAAATGCGGGGACCAAACACTGACCTATGTATCGAGTATATTCTAATACTTCCATATACAGACATACAGGTATAATATTCTGCATTCTAGATATATTGGACATGAGACATTATGGATCGACAAAATTTAAAAGCCTAAAAATTAGTTTAATCGTTGGCGGTTTTAAATTCCTTTACGATTTTCTGGGTTTCGAGATGCTGTGCATCTGCGACTGCAATGGCCGTCATGTTTACCACATCCTCAACGGAACTGTCTGCAAATTGTAGTAAATGCACGGGTTTTGACAGACCCAGCAGAATTGGACCAATAGCAGTTGCATTTGCAAGCTGTTTTAGTAATTTATAAGAGATATTACCTGATGTCAGATCCGGGAAAATTAATACATTTGCTTCTTCTTTTAAGTAAGAAAAAGGGAAGTGTTTTTGTAACAGTTCCGTTGATACAGCGACATCGGCATGCATTTCACCATCAACACAGAGGTCCGGTCTTGCTTCGCGAATCAGTTCGACGGCTTTCTTCATGAGAGTAGCTTTTTCATGGATGACACTTCCAAAGTTACTGGAACTTACCAAAGCGATTCGTGGATTGATCCCTAGCTGTTTTGCTTTTTCAGCAGTTAAAATTGCAATCTCTTTTAACGTTTCAGCTGTAGGGTTGATATTAACTGTCACATCGGCGAATACTTTAATTTTATTTTTGAAAACCAGTATGTACATTCCTGCTACATGTTTGATGCCATCCTGTAAATCTAAAATCTGCAATGCCGGTTTTAGAGTATCGGGATAATTTTGTGTGATACCGGAAACCATTCCATCGGCATCACCGAGATGCACCATCATGGGACCAAAGTAATTTGGGCGAGTCATTAATGATTCGGCACGCCGGCGAGTCATTCCTTTACGATTTCGAAGATTATGGATGACGGAGACGTATTTCTTATGGGATTTACTGTCTTCCGGATCAATCATTTTGATGCCTTTTAAATTGATCCGCAGGCGTTCAGCTTCAGCTTTGATTTTAGGAATATTCCCGAGGAGAATTGGTTTAGCGATACCTTCTTTTTGAATTTGATAACTGGCGCGGATGATCTTATCGCATTCACCTTCGGGGAAGACGATACGTTTTGGGTTATTCTGTGCTTTATGAATGATCAACCTCAATAATTCTCTGCTTTTGCCAAGACGTGCTTCAAGCTGATCGCGATATTTTTCAAGATTTAGCTTTACGGTAGCGACGCCAGTATCCATAGCGGCCTTGGCCACGGCTGCAGCTTCCCAAGTGAGTACTCGAGGGTCAAACGGTTTGGGTATAATGTAATCCGGTCCAAATTCGAGATTATCAAGTCCGTAAGCCCTTGTCACTTCTTCAGGTACGCTTTCCTTGGCCAAAGAAGCAAGTGCCCTGGAAGCAGCCATTTTCATTTCGTCATTGATCTTCGTAGCACGAACATCTAAGGCACCTCTGAAGATAAAGGGGAATCCAAGCACATTGTTTATCTGGTTTGGATAATCTGAACGCCCAGTTGCCATGATGACGTCGGGGCGGGCTGCCTTGGCATCGGGATAGGAAATTTCAGGGTCCGGATTGGCCATGGCAAAGACGATAGGGTTATCAGCCATGGAGCGCACCATTGCTTTTGTCACCAATCCTCCTTTGGACATACCGAGAAAAACATCTGCCCCTACCATTGCTTCTTTAAGCGTGCGCAGTTTTGTATCGGCTGCGAATCTGTCCTTATATTTATTCATACCGGTTTTACGGCCTTTATAGACAACTCCTTTACTATCACACATAGTGATATTTTCTCTTTTCGCACCAAAACGTAAATAATGAGTTGCACTGGCAATAGCTGCGGCACCCGCACCGCTGACAACGATCTTCAACTCTTTCATTTTTTTACCAGTGAGTTCAACCGCGTTGATCAATCCGGCGGCAGAAATAATGGCGGTTCCATGCTGGTCATCATGGAAAACTGGAATATTCATCTCTTTGATGAGACGCTCTTCAATCTCGAAACATTCAGGGGCTTTGATATCCTCCAGGTTGATACCGCCGAAGGTGGGCTCCATCAATTTTACGGCACTGATGATCTCTTCGGGATCATGGGTATTTAATTCAATGTCAAAAACATCTACATCTGAAAAGCGTTTAAAAAGAACACCTTTGCCTTCCATAACCGGTTTACCTGCCAGGGGGCCAATATCCCCAAGACCCAGCACTGCCGTTCCATTGGTTACAACTCCAACGAGATTTGCTCTGGCAGTATAGAGAGCTGCAAGTTCTGGGTTTTTTTCGATTTCAAGGCAAGGATCAGCCACACCGGGAGTATAGGCGAGTGCAAGATCATGTTGTGTCTCACAGCGCTTGGTGGTTGCAACTTCAATTTTTCCCGGTCGGCCCTCCGAGTGATAATCAAGAGCTTGTTTTTTTGTAATCATTTTAAGACTCCTTAATATTTTGGCTTACTGAAAAAAGTGGACGGCAACATAAATAATAACTCATTTCCACAAGGTATTTATGAGTAAAGATGTTGTTGTGAACGTACATAATATTTGGAATTTTCCTCCAAACCGTGACCAAAATTAGGAGGGATATCAAATCATTAACAACCTGTTATACGGACAAATAAGTCTTATTTGGAGATGCTGCCAACCAATCAATCAATGGGGTTATCACATCTGGTAAAAAGAGACAGATATTATTGGCGGGCAAGAGGCCAGCCCACCGGAAATTTTACCTAATTAATTATACTACGCTTGTGCTAAATTACTGGTGTAAAAAATCCGTCCATAATTTAATCTGATCATTATGACAATAAAATTCTTAAGCGTACTCGTTGCTATCTTTCTTTCCGTGCAATGTCTGGTTGCTTCCAGTCAATTTTATCGCGGAACCGGACAGGCCGAGACAATTGAAGAAGCTAAAAAACTAGCAACAGCGGATCTCGCCGCAAGCATACAATCCTTTGTAACAACGAGTTTTCAACAGAAGACAACTGAAGAGAATTTAGAAATATCCTCGGAATATATTGATTCCCAAATAAAGACCTTTTCTTCAATTGTCTTAAAAAATGTGCAGTACAATGTTGAAGAAAAAAAAACGGGTATTATCAGAAAAAAAATTACCTACAATGTAACCGCTAAAGTCGCTGCGAGAGAAATTGTTAGAATTTTTGAAGAACGCAAATTGACTATACGGACAATGCTGAAAGAAGCAGTCGTAGCTGAAAATACAGGAAATCTCTCCAAATCTTTGAAAAACTATTTTTGGGCTTACATCCTGACTTATTCCTATCCAGATTCGATACAAATTTCCCTGCCCCCCTACGAACAATCAGGGAATGCCCGGGTTCTCTTAACCGAAAAACTGAATGATATTTTTAAAGAAATATCTGCAAAAGTAGAAAGGAGCTACAGCGATGGGGATGATTATATCCTGAGATTGGCACTCTATATCAGGGACATCCCGGTGACAAATTTGGAATTTTCATATTACAATGGTACAGAAGAAGATTGGTGTGATGTATCGGGCAGTTTGACAAACCTGACCCTTTCCGGGAATTTTGGATCTACACACAAGATATTACGCCCATTCGTTGAGTATGAATTTAAAGACGATATGAATCAAATCAATGACGTCAAACAAGTATATGATTTTTTGGATATCCCTGAATTTGACAACAGCTTTAAATTAGATATCGATATCAGTCAATTCCTGAAATGTGATTTCAGTGTAGCAACTGATAATCACCAAGCCTATTTTGTTGCCACGACAACTCATGTGGCGGTCAGCGCTATTTTGTGGTATTTTGGGGATGGTAGCACCTCGAATATTAAGAAACCTGTTCACACTTATAACGGGGATGGCACTTATCAGGTTAAACTAATGGTGAATCAGAAAGATGATTTAAGTGCTGTTCATACGGTTCATATTGGAAATGGGAGTGAAGAAAATAATGTTCAGATTCATGACAATGCTGATGTGAGTAAATCTGTCGATGTGCAATCTGAAATGAATGCAGAGAAGAAAGTCCCTGACCTTCAACCGCACTTTAATATGGAAAACTCAACCGCTCCGTTAATGATAAATGACTTGTTGGGAATATCAGATTTCCAGAGTTTTCTCAAAACTGCAAAGCTCTTAAGTTCACAGGATAAGATCGTCTTTGGTAATGCGAGAGATTTTGAAAATCGGGAAAATCTACTCTGCTTTGTTTTTGATAAAGACAGCGGTGAAAAATTAGCTTCGTATCGTTTTCACGATGATAGCTATGAAGATCTCAATATGGGTGAGAGATTCCACTCACTGAAGTCAAAGTACTCATCTCAAAATGTCGCTGTAGTTTGGGTAGAGGAGATTGAATGAAATTTCGATGTATCTTTCTCAAATATGAAAAATTAAGATTAATAATGAAACGACAGGAAATTGAAATGATCAAATGGATTCTACGCTGCACTCTATTGTTTTTGCTGGGGGTTTTACCTGCAACAGCCCAGGATACTTTAAATGATTTTAAGGTTACCGTCACTCAGATGGACCAAGGGGTTACATTCCCCAACATGGCAAAAGTACTGGTGAAATCATCCGTTAAAGATTTGACTTTTGACAGCAATCGGGGTATCCTGAAAGTTGAAAATACCGGAGAAGGAGAGTGGAAGCTGACCCTTGACCCGGGCAGCCAGCGCTTTGAGATCAAAGCTGACGGCTTTTTATCCTACTCTGAACGCCATAATTTTAAAGCAGGGAAAGCCTATGAATGTAAAGTTTCTGTAAAAATTCATGAGCTGGCTCAACTCGATGTCAATTTGTTTGAAGTTACTTTCAAATTTAACTCGGATAAGGTTTTCTGCTCGATGGATCAGTCCACTCCCATGATGAGCATCGTTGAATTGGCCATATTCAAATTGCCCGCAGGAGAGTACACTTTTTCTTTCAGCAAAGATCAGTTCAAATACATTGCCCAAACAATTAAAGTTGATGGTGACAGCTTAATTCACATAGATCTCGTCGAAGATACTTCCCGACATCTGCCATACATTCCACCGAGCACGGTCAATATTGAAACCGAACCCGAAGGAGCCGAGATCATCATCAACGGCATAAAGTCGGGGACATCCAATGCAACTATCACCAATCTGTATGCCGGCGAATATCAGCTCGAACTTCGGAAATATCTGTATTATCCCTATGCAGGAAAGTTCGACGTGGGGGAAGGCGAAATGAAAACTCTCAGCAAAATTGTGCTGACTCCTAAATTTGGTACATTGACGGTCAACAGTCGTCCTGACGGTGCCCTGATTTACTTGGATGGGTCCTACATCGGTGAATCTCCCCTCCATGATAAACAGGTTGAAAGTGGTTCTCACAGCCTGGTTGCAAAGCTTGATTTATATAGCGATTATCATGAAGATATCATTTTGAAAGATGGTCAATCCGTTGTCAGGGAATTCCAGATGAAGTCTTCCGGAGGACTTTTGAATATAACCGCAAGGGACGAATCGGGGAATGAGATCAAAGATGCGGATGTTATCATCAATGGACAATTTGCCGGGTTGACACCCTTTTTAAATAAGGCCTATCCTGCGGGTAAATACAGCATTTCAATTCAGAAAGAATACTATGACAATAGTACGGAATCCGTGATTCTCGAAGCCAAAAAGACCATCAGCAGAACGGTGATGCTTAAATCCAACATGTCTTTTCTACACGTTGTCGCACCCGGTGGCAAGGTTTTCATCAACGGGCGGGATTACGGCGAAAACGAGGTTGACGAAGTATTTCAACCGGGTACCTATAATATTAAAGTCAGTGCAGAAAATCATTACACGGAGGGAAAAGACCTTATCCTGTCTACAGGACACAGAGAGACATTAAATTTTGAGCTCATGCCCATCGAAGGATCGCTGTCCATTGTTGTGGTACCCTATGAAAAGCAAAGTTCCGCAAAGGTTTACATAGATAGTGAGTATCTCGGAAATGCACCACAAAGGGTCAATCGAGTGGTTGGTGAGTATGAGATTTTTGTAAAAATTGAGGGAAGTGGAGCACTTACCCAAACAGGAAAAGTCCTTGAACATGACAACACCGAAGTCAAATTCGATTTTAGTGAGGTAAACCGAAATGCCTGGGGGGCGGGCTTGAATACAGCTCCGCCGGCTAGTTCTAAAAAGAACACATCCGAGAGTAATCGCCATAAGAAAACCACTCAAAAACCTTACAAGCGGTCAAAGACCAAATACTGGCACCCGGCAAAAAAGACCGGCGAGGATAAACGGGGCCTGCAGTTCGTCATAGGCTTTAATTCCGCCACCATCAAATACAATAATAATACGGTGACCGATTTAATAAATGTGACCTCTATTGCAGGACCGCTACTGGCGGCAGAATATCCATTGGGTCCCGTCACATTTGGAGTTGCTATTTCACAGCGGGGAGCTAATGTTGCGGTGGACGTATTGGGAATTGATGGAACGGACCGTTACAACTATTTCTGTCTCTATGCCAGCATTCCCGTAAAAATCGGGAATCAATTCTACCTTCATGGCCGAGGGGAATTCTCCACGATGGTGAATGGGACAACTGAGGCCTCGTCCGGTTCATATGATCTTGATATGAAAAATTTTGATAACGATTTTGGAGTCATATTAGGTGCTGATTATATGATCAATCGACACCTCGGTCTGCGGGGAGAGTATTATCTGGGACTCGCGGATGTTATGCTGGATGTGCCATCAAATTTGAACTATAAAAACCGGGGATTCTCCATTTCTCTGCTGGTTGGGCTGCCCAAGCGATAAGACCAACAAAATGGAGATATATTTTATCATAAACAGGAAGTGTTTCAAAAGCTTGAAATTATTTTTCAATTATTGCGAATTGGTCACCAAAAGCCTATAAATTTGCTGGGCAAAATCAAAATATATTCTGAAAACAGAAATGAAAATAAATATTAAATCAAACCTTTTGATCGCACTGTTCATTCTGACTCCGCTGTGGGGGCTGATCAAACCGACAGTTGTCGTAATTGGTGGTGCCCAGCCGGAGTTCCGCACAAAAATATCATCAGTTCTATCCGAAGTATTGCTGGCCTCAAATCGAACATTTAAAAAAGTTGGCGAGCTTGACGAGGTCAAATCGCACTTTACTGACAAAGGTTATGGTTCTTTTGCTGACCTGATTAAAGAAACACGCCCTTATACGGCGAAAAAAAAATACAAAGTAAATATCATTAAGCTTGTGGGTCGTAAAGTTTACGAAGTTCGAGGGATTAAGGTTAAAGTCGATACCGGTGATACTAATGTGAGTCCCATACAATATCTGGTTTTTACCGTTGATGATAAAGCAAAAATCGTAGATGTGCGTTATTCACTGCCCAAAAATAATTTTCATGCAATCATTGATTCAGGGGAGGATGTTGTAGATCAGGGCCGTCGGCAGAAGATACTGGAATTTTTAGAGACATTTGGGACGGCCTACAGCAGGAAAGATGCGGATTATCTGGAAAATATTTTCAGTGACGAGGCCCTCATTATAACCGGTTATGTCACCTACCGTAAGCCTGAATTCAACGATCTAATGAGTCAGGAGAAAAATGCAGACACCGAAAAAGTGGTAGAGTATCGCCAGCTGACCAAAGAACAATATATTAATAAATTGCGGAATTATGTCTTTCCATCGAACTCGTACATCGACATTGATTTTTCAGACATCACTCTCGCACATCATCGCACCATGCCCAATGTGTACGGCATCAAACTGAAGCAGCATTGGAAAACCGCCCGCTACGAAGATGTTGGCTATCTTTTTCTCACGATCTACTTTCTTGAAAATAACGACCCCCTGGTTTTGGTCCGCGTTTGGCAGGATCAGGATTTTGTGGGAGATTACGATGTTTCAATCTATGATTTTGATATAATCGAATGAAGGAAAATCATCTATCAAACTGGAAAATTATGGAAGTCTATTCCGTATGAACCAACTTTCCAAATTAGATAATTGATAATGACTAACCCTAGAAAAAGGAGTCAACTATAAATAATTAGCCATGGGAAGAATCGAATTCAACATTATTG
>CAZIYQ010000016.1:0-21897 GCA_964543505.1 uncultured bacterium
TAATCACCCGCCGGCGAATGTACGCAAAAACCGCTGTCTGTCTTCACCACAGAGTCGGCGATTTCTTCGATGATCTCTATATTTTGATAATCCCGCTGCAAGCGTTCTACCGTGTTTTGAATGATCATGCGGTTATTGATGAAATAATGTTCTCCCGCGATCAGTTCGGCAGCTCTGTGCTCTTTTGCTTTTACGAGAGTCTTTAGCACCTGACCTTTGATAATGTCTTCGTGAAACCCGATGATATTATCCAGGTTTTGTACCCATTGTGAGCGGCTGCGTTTGCGTGTCTGTTTGCTTCCCAGAAACCAGACTGCCTTCTGTCCGTTCTGGGCCGAGCGCAGGGCCGCCGCCGAACCGGCAATGCCACCTCCGATGATTATCACGTCATATTTTGATGTCATAAAATTGGGATCCTTAATCATTTATTGGTAAAAACAGGGAATTAAAGCTTCCACTAAGGACATAATTTAAGAGGATTTCGTAACCGTTCAATGTCGCAATTCTGACAAAAAGCGTAATCCGCGGTCCGGGAGTGCTTCTTAATGGTACTTACCCCGGAATTGTCCAGGTATGCAAAAACCCGGTAGAAGAGTAAGCACCTTGTAGAATCACAAAAAAATATTTTTACGGTCCTTGCCTATCACCCTATGTCTGAATAAACGCCTCCACTATTTCCAGTGGCAGATGATCGCTAATGTCACTGCCGTAGAAGACTGTATGCAGGGTCATGCCCGGATTCAATAAAAAATCTGCCGGTACGATGGCTTTATCGCCATCCATGCGGCCCAGGTGATACCCTTTGTTGAAAATGGCATCCAGTAAGCGATTGAGTCTTCGTGCAGATTTGAGATAAGCCCACCAGGACGATTGAACGCCATATTGCTGATACAAGCGCCTTTGAGGGTCTGCAATGATGGGAAAGGGCGGCTTCTGTCTGCCCACATAACGGCGGATTTGGGAAAGGGGTGATTCGAATACCGTAATGATGCTCAACCCCGCCGATTGAAAATGGGGATAGCGTTGAATGAGTTCATGAACCCGCAGGTTGCAAAAGGGGCATGAAGCATAGCGGAAGAATGACAACAGAACTTTTTTCCCCTGATAGGAGCGCAAATTGATCAGGTTGCCTTCAATGTCTTTCAGCACGAAATTGGGAGCCGACATCCCGGGAGACAGTTTGCTATTTGTGTCATTCAGCAAGAGAGGACTTCTCCAGGCTGATCCGGGATTTCAACCATTCCTTTAAGGCAAGCTGTTCAGGTAAGGCTGCTCCTTCAAGTTCATTCAGCAGAATTTTGAGGTCGGCGGCCGTATCCACATCCGTCAATTTTTCGATTATATGTACCGGCCCTGAAATTTCCAGCGCTTTCCTCATATACTCACCCGTATCAGATTGACTGTAAGGGATTACCAAAAAGTGGGCGCGGGGGATTTGCCGGGTTCCGCCCAGTAAGTAGAAACCACCGTCCCTGGCCGGGCCGAGTACATATTCATCGGATTCGATGACTTTGCTTATGGCATCAACCAGCAGGTCCGGGCTGATCTGTGGAGAATCTGACCCCATCATGAGCACAAAATCGTAGTCTTTCAAAAGCAGGGAATAAACATGGTGCAGCCTTTCGCCGAGATTGCCGCTACCCGTGTAACAGACAGGCAATCTGGACCAGCGGGGATTTTTTAGGGTGTCCGGTTCCCCTACTGCCCACCAGGGATGCAGCAGTCCATTGGATTGACGATTGGTCTCAATGGCTGTGGATTCCACCGCTTTCAGGGCATGTTCATAAAATTCGAGGGCGGCGGACAGACCGATATCTTTCGCCAGTCTCGTCTTGACCGGAGAGGTTCCGGGGGTTTTCACAAAGATGGCCAGGGCGCCCTTCATCACATGCGTTGCCCCATGAGCAATTTCCAATACTGCGGTAGCGCCTGTTTCAGCCAAAGGACCTGATACTTCAGTGTGAGTCTAACCCATCGGTGCCGGTACTTACGCGCACTGGTGCAGAGTTCTGTTCCGGTGCACAGCGGCTTGATCCCTAGCTGCCGGGCCTTCCATAAAAACAGATGGTCTTCTCCGTATGCGGCTGTTTCCGGGAATCCACCAATACGCTCATAATTGGCCCGGGACAGACAAAAACCCTGGTCTCCAAAGGGCATCTTAAAGACTTCAGATCGGATGCGTGCTGTCCATTGATTGATCCTGACCAACGATCCGCCATCATCCATGAAGGTCAGCCTGAAAAAATGCAGTGCATCCGGATGTGCCGTAAGACCCGAGTTCAGAGAACTCAGACTATCTGCCGTGAAATGCGAATCGGCATGCAGAAACCAGAGGAAATCCCCAGAGGCAAAGGAGGCTCCCTTGTTCATCGCTCTGGCGCGGCCAGTGAGGGATTGAACCAGGATCAGTCGAAGATCACCGAGTCTTCGTAACAATTTCAGACCATTTTTCGAAGCCGAAAATAAAAGAGGCAGGAATTTTTCCGGCAGATCAGCCGCAATACCCGAATAGGCGATATGAGATTTTTTGTGGGGACTGTTGGCATCAGAATAAACAAAAATAAGTTCCGCACTACTCGGCAGTTCTAATATATCTATCAGTAACTGCTCCCAGAGGTCCTCATGAGGTCCGAGAGGAATGACTATCGAGGTCTTCCCCAACTGGTGGAGATCAATCAAGGTATGTTGTTCTATTATGCAAGTTATCGGTCAATAGCGTAACACTTTTAAGAGCTCTTTTTGCTCCGGACCTAGGGTATCTTCATGAGTGACGAGGGCAGATTGGAGGCTCTTGCGGCAGGGGCACTCGGCATCAGAAAGGGGCTCCTGCAGAAAATTGATCAGCAGTTGCTTTACGCGGTCAATACTCTTTCCGTAGGTCTTAAAGACCTGTTCAACCGAGGCGTGCTGTTCCGGGTCATCCAGCCAGCAGTCATAATCGGTGACGACGGCAATGGTTGCATAACATATCTGTGCCTCCCGCGCTAAAAATACTTCCGGAACATTGGTCATGCCCACCACATCACAGCCTACCACTTCTTTCAGATAGATACTCTCTGCTTTCGTACCCAAACGCGGACCTTCCACACAGGCATAGGTTGTATCTCTGCGGAGGTTATCGTGCATGCGCCCCGCCACCTTTGCGATATGAGCCGCAAGTCGAGGGCAACTGGGTTGTGCTGTTGAGACATGGGCAACCAGGCCCCCTCCGAAAAATGTATGTTTGCGCAGACCTTTTGTCCAGTCGAAATACTGTCCAGGAATGGTAAAACCTCCCATGGCCAGATCAGGGTTCAGACTCCCCACCGCCGAAATACCGACAATCTGTGTGACGCCGGCTTGTTTCAGGGCGAAGATATTAGCCCTGTAATTCACTTCCGATGGCAGTAATTGGTGATTGAGACCGTGCCTTGGCAAAAAGATCACTTCCTGCCCACCAAGTCTGCCTTTTATGAGCGGAGCGGAGGGCTTTCCGAAAGGTGTAACCCTGTCCTGTGACCCGGCAATCTCCAGTTCATCCATGTTATAAACGCCAGTGCCACCGATGATACCCAGCATATTTTATCCTTTCGAAAATCCTGTTTGAACTTTGGTTTTCATGCCAATCTCAACAGCAGCTGCCGGTGGTGGATGCATCCTTCACTTGCGGGGCGGCTTCGGGGCCACAGGGGAAAACACCGTAATGTTTTGAGAAATCCCCAATCAGATCGAAATGCAGACGGTATCGTGTTTCGGATAACATCCTGGCCGTATTTCCGCAGACAGGGACAGGCAGTCCTGTTCTGAACAGATGATGGTCATCGAGACGATATTCGTGTGGCGACTCGGCAATACTGCCTTTGTAAAAAGCCACATGGCCATAGTTCTCGCACACATCTTCGAGGTCCAGTTTAAAAGTACGTATGGTAAGGGAATGGAATTCTATCATCCCCGCCTTGGCAATGACAGCCTCGGCTTTCAGATCTACTCTCGAGTCTTTGACGATGCGATAATCCCGGATGCTCAGTTTCAACAGCATCCTGCGGAAGTCCTCGAGATACATGGCACCTCCGAGACATTCGCCGATCAGAAGTGGATCCTCCTTGATCTCGGCAGGGATCCTCTGCAGGGAGAAGACATCCGCAAAGTACAATTCGCCACCGGGTTTGAGCACCCGGAAGATCTCCGAGAAAACTTTTTCTTTTTGGGGGGATAAGTTGATCACGCAATTGGAAATGACGAGATCCACAGAATTATCGGCAATTCCCAGACTTTTCAGATCCTCGATATAGCCCTGATGAAATTCCGTATTCGCTTTAGCATAGCCGAATTTTTCCCGGTGGTACTCCTCAAACTCTCTGGCCACGGAGATCTGTTCAGAGGTCATATCCACTCCGATGACTCTGCCCCGCTCTCCCACCAGCTGAGCTGCGAGATAGCAATCGACACCGGTGCCACAGCCCAGGTCGAGCACCGTTGCGCCATCCAGAGCCAATGGTATGGGAGAACCACATCCGTAATATTTGTTCTTGACATCGTGGTGAATATTCTTCCGCAATTGCTTTAAATAGGTTGGATAGGCTGAAGTTGTGCAACAGGCATTGGTCTTAAGATCTTTGGTTCCCTTGAGGGTTTTCCCATAGTAAGTTTGTACATCTTTGATGATTTTTTCGGAATTGGTCATTGTTCCCGGATTGCTCCTAAAATTGAAGAATGTTATCGATTAAATTTTGCTCTTTCATGCCCTTTGGGGCGACCTGGCCGCCACAGGAACTTCCGGCACCGGCCGTACAGCCAAAACAGTGTTCACCGCAGGCAATGGGATAACTTTTGAGCTCATCGAGACTGTCGATATCCCACACGGTGGTCTGCTGATTCCCTACGGCAATTTCCAACATTTGATTGAAATCGCAGTCATAAATATTTCCCTGCCAGTCAACCGAGAGCATGTCTCTGCACATCACATTGTGAGCCGCCAAGGGGTTAAAGTTCTCCGTGAGGAGATGCATGTAGTTCTCATATTGTCCTTCCCTGATCAGATATGTCTTAAAGCGTTTGATGGCCATATTGGTTATGGTGAACAACTCGTTAAAGTGAATATTCCAGTTCTTAAAGAATCGCTCCTTATAGTCTTTCTGCAAAGCGGACTGGTCAGGCGGCAGTGAAATACCACCGGGATTATAGACCAGATTCAGAATAAGATTTGTATCTGGCAGGCCATAGCCCAGAGTGTTCAGTTTGTGCAGAACCTGGATACTCTTGTCATAGACACCTCTGCCTCGCTGCGCATCCACATTTTCCTGCAGATAACAGGGCATGGAACTGTATAGCACGACTTTATGATCTTTGAGAAATTGTCCGGTCTCTTCCTGCCCCGGTTCCAGCATTACCGTAAGATTACAACGATCGATAATCTCTTTGCCCATGTTGTAAAGTTTGCGGACAAAATATTTGAAATGGGGGTTCAGCTCCGGAGCACCCCCGGTGAGATCTACAGTGTTGATCCCATCGTTCTCGGCGATGAGCGTTAAAAGCCGGTCAATCGTCTCCCTGCTCATGATCTCTTTGCGGCCGGGACCTGCATTCACATGGCAGTGCATGCAGGTCTGGTTACATAATTTCCCCAGATTGATCTGTATCGTTGAGATACTCCTGCGGGAAAAGTCCACGGCATGCTTTTTCAAAGTCTGTTGGAAATTGTCGTTGTTCGTCATTGATTATTCCTGATTTTTATGTACGAATTTAATTGTTGAGCTATCTGCGCCAGGCATGAAATTTTTCAACCCAGTTTAAAAGACCTTCAGGGGCGTGGGCTTTTTTCCAGTTCCCCGCTGCCGCCTTATTGGCTTCGCCGATAGTGGGATATACATGGATGGTCCCCAGGATCTTGTTTAAGCCGATGTTGTACTTCATGGCAGTAATGTATTCCGTAATGATATCACCGGCATGAGGACCGGCGATGGTGACCCCAAGGATTTTGTCCTTGCCCGGAACTGTCAGGACTTTCACAAATCCCTTCACTTCTTCATCGGCGATGGCCCTGTCCAGTTCGGCAAAATTGTACAGAGTTACCTCATAGTCGATGCCTTTGGCTTTGGCATCTTTTTCATTTAAGCCAACACGGGCAACTTCCGGATCGGTAAAGGTCGTCCAGGGGATTACCCGGTAATCGGCTTTGAATTTTTTAAAGGGGCTGAACAGGGCGTTAACACTGGCATACCAGGCCTGGTGTGCGGCAAAATGAGTGAATTGGTAAGGGCCTGTCACATCGCCCACAGCATAGATATTCGGATAATTTGTCCGTAGGAACTCATCCGTCTCAATCGTCTTGTTGGGTCTCAACTGGACTTGCAGGTCTTCGAGCCCGAAACCTTCAACATTCGCCCTGCGGCCAAGTGCCATAAAAATTTCATCACATTCAACGCGTACAGTTTTGCCCTGATGGTCGCAGAGAACCACTTTTGTGCCATTCTCTTCTTGAAATTCTGTGACCCGATGATTTTTCAGTACGGTGATTCCCTCCGAAGCAAATTGTTCGCAGATGAGCCCACTCACATCGTCGTCTTCTCTCGACAGGACACAGTCATACGCTTCCACCTGGGTGACCTCGCTGCCAAAGCGGGCAAAAGATTGTGCCAGTTCAGAGCCGATAGGTCCGCCGCCAACCACAACCAGCCGGCGGGGCAGCTTTCTGATATTCCAGACCGTATCGCTGGTCAGGGGTTTGACTTTTTCCACTCCCGGGATTCCCGGCACCAGCGGCCGGGCTCCCGTTGCCAGGATGATATTTCTGGTGGTGAGGGTTTGTCCATTCACTTCTACACGATAGGGATCGATGATCCTGGCGGCTCCCTCAAATACTTCGACGCCGAGGTCAGTGTATCTTGCGACGGAATCGTGGGGTTCTACGGTCGTGATGACCTGCTGGACTCGTTCCATAACCTGGGCAAATTCAAAGTCCACTGTGGTGGAGTTAAACCCCCACTCTTTAGCCCGCTCTGCATAATGCAGCATTTTAGCGGAACGGATGAAAGCCTTACTGGGAACACAGCCCGTATTCAGGCAATCCCCTCCCATTTTGTGCTTTTCGATGAGTGCTACTTTGGCTTTTACAGCGGCAGCGATGTAGGCCGAAACCAGTCCGCCGGAGCCGGCACCGATCACGATGATATTGTAGTCGAATTTTGAAGGCTTTTTATACTTCCGCAAAACTTTTCGGGATTTCATATAGGCAATGATCTTTTTAGCAATGAGGGGGAAAATTCCCAGCAGTAAAAAAGAGCCTATTATACCAGGCGAGAGAATGCCGGACGGCGATTCGAGCTTGCTGAGCTGAGTTCCTGCATTCACATAGACGATGGTCCCTGCCAGCATGCCGATTTGACTCACGATGTAAAAAGACAGTGCCCGCATTTTGGTCAATCCGGATACGAGGTTGATAACAAAGAAAGGAAAGACGGGAATCAGCCTCAGCGTAAACAAATAGAAAGAGCCTTCCCGTTCAATGCCTTCGTTAATGGATTTTAAATTAGCACTGAACTTTTTCTCGATGGCATCCCTGAAGAGATAGCGGGACACCATGAAGGCCAGCGTGGCACCGATGGAGCTGGCAAAGGAAACGAGGATCGTGCCTGTTACGAGACCGAAGATCGCACCGGCGGCCAGTGTCATGATAGCTGCTCCAGGAAGAGATACAGCAGCCATGATCACGTAAGCCAGAAAGAAGAACACAATGGTCTGCAGTTGATGTAGGCTGTAATAGTGTTGAAATGCCTGCTGCTGGCTTTTTAAATAATCGAAATTAAAGTACTGGCCAAGGTCGTACTTAAAATAAGCCGCAACGATCAGAACGATGATGCCGAGGATAATTATTTTTTTAAAGTTATTTTTCATTTCATTTTCTTTCTCAAAGGGATAATCTTTGTCCTAATGATAACCATATAACACTTATATGATTTTCTCATATAATAATTTAGACTTTAAGCGATACCTTATTTTGTCAAATAGGTGACATAACCGGGCTTAAGTGCTTAACCTAATGCAACTCAACAGGGATTAATTTAGACCAACTCCTGAATGGAGGAAAATGCATATTTTTAAAAAGAAAAGGCTATTGATGCGGAGTTTATTCTCGCAGTTTGGTCTTATCCGGCATTGAGGCTATCAGGCCAGTTATTCTGCTTGAGAAAGTCCATCAATGGCTTGGGTCTATAGGAGCTGTCCTGCTCATAGCGCTGCCGCACGCTTATGTGGATTTCTGTGTTTTTGAGGATCTTCCGGACACGTTTGCCGAGGACTTTATAAAAACCATCGTATTCTTCATGTTTTGTGGCCAAGGGGTCTCCCTTCATCTGCTGCTTTAAGTGAGTCTCGAGTTGTAAGCCGAAAGGGCCGGCTTCAGAGACCATCCACTCCAGGGGTATATCGGCCAGCAGATGCCGGTTTTTGTCCGGTTTGTAGCCTCCCCCCACATCCGAATGAACACCGGCGAACCACAACTGCTTTAAATCGAGGCCTTTCCGCTTTTTCCAAATTGTGGGTTTGAAGTCGGATCGCTTTTCGTCAAGGGCAAGAGCGTGCCTGGCAGCATCCACATTGGGGCCGATTTTCGTATCGTGAAACAGATGTTTTTCATTCAAAAAGCCCAACATTCTGATGGGGATCCCCAAGGCACCCACCGTATCCCAAACCCCGATGAAGCGGATGCGCACATTGTCTGCCCGGCTGAATTTTCTTCTGAAGTTTACCGAGTATTCATCTTTTGGATGAATGTCCCGATTTTTATAGAGGTCGAAGGCCTGCTGGATGCGCCGGGCTTTCGAGCGTTTGAGAATGCCGCAATTATATATGAATCCCGAGAGGCTGCGCACCGTATAGGCACCACGACTGAACCCAAAAAAGAACAACTCGTCTCCCGAATTGTAATTCTGGACGATGAAACGGTAGGCATCCATGATGTTCTTGTTGATCCCGTCACCCAGGGCTCCTCCCCGGACACTGCCGTAATAGGAGCCAACCCCCCAATCGTAGAAAACTACCTGATCGATGCCATGTTTATCCTTCGGGGCAATGCCTCTGGCAACTTTTAAGACATTTGTGGGAAAATCTTTCTGCAGGTTCTGTTCAGGCCGATTCCAGGTGCCATCGGCGCAAATGACAATCCGTTTCATTTAAGTAATCTCCTGTTTTAGGGTAAATGCCATGTGTAAATTATACGGTTCCAGCCCATTTATTAAACTGTAAAATAATATAATGGTGCTTATTTTGAGAATTAGATTAAAATTGCTTAAATTTAAGTGTGGATGACGCTATCAATTTATACAACTTATACTTTCTGCGTTAGGCTCCTCCACTTGCTGTTAAAGATAATCTTAATTGGTCAATTCAAATTACTTGAAAGGAATTCACATGAAGATTAAAAACCTTACCCTCGTACTACTGGTTTCGATACTTGCAGCCGGCCAGGCAACATACCACCTGCAATACCTTACTCCAGGAGAACTCATCGCCGTAATGGATTGCCAGAAGGTGGAGGGTCACAATTATCTCTTTTTCCAGGGTGAAGATAAAATCCAGTTATTTTTTAACGAATCCACAAATCAGGTTCGTCTCATGGGTGATGATGCCGCCCTCACTGCAGCCAGTGATATCATCCAATTTCTCGATGTTGCTCCACGGCAGTTTCTGATACAGGTGGAGATCATCGAGATCAATAATCAGACTCTCGATGATATGGGCATCGACTGGCAGCGGGTGCTCGAAGAAATACCCTTGTCCTATCATTTGGATTTTGACAATGATAATCAAAAAGATACCTATAATACTACCAATGAGTCAGGCGAGAGCCAAATTCGAATTACCTCTCACGATCGTGATTCCAATCGTTCTACCTTTAGTGTGAACAACATAACCCCGGCGGACTTCATCCGAATCCTCAAAGAAAAGAATCTCGGTACGGTTACGAATTCACCCAGAGTTGTGACCACTAATAACAGGCTTGGAACCATCCTGGATGGCCAACGAACCACCTATATTTCACGCTATTCCAGCTATACAAATTTGTTTGAAACTCAGGAACTCACCTCGGGGCTGTCAGTGGAGGTCACGCCTTCTCTCGGTGAAAGTGGTTACATCTCACTCGACCTGACAGCCAAATATACCAATCTTACTGGCAATCTGCAGGGGAGTCCTGTAGAAAGCGGCCAAATTCTGAAAAATCATGTCTATGTGAAGGATAATGAATCCTTCCTCCTCGGTGCTTTTAAAAAGACGGAGGACAGGGAAGTCAAACGGCGGGTGCCAGTCTTGGGATATATTCTGCCATTTCTCTTTTCCAATGTGCAAAAGGTAAAGGTAGAAAAGAATATTCTGGTGGTGCTGACCACCAAAGTCATCGATCTGGAAGGTTCTGCTGTCCCCGATCCTGGTGAGTAGGCACGTGATCTGTCAATGATGGAGTTCAGTTGATATCACCTGACATGGGGGAATCGGCTTATAAAACAGCGTTTTATATGTGGGCAATAGTTTGATCCTGAATCCCACATCTCTGAAAGTTGATAGTCCCTCTGGATCTGCTTTCCGGCATTTCACCGCCCTGCCGAACAATTGGAACTATTGAATTATAAGGTAATTTCCAGAGCTATATTGGCAACTATCCCATCGAGCGGAGCCCAGACCGGTCTGAAAATGGGATCAGCCGGATCTCCCTGTACAACCGTTTCATACCGGGATTGCCGGACATCAAATACATTTTCAACATTGGCAATCAATATAAAATTTTTAAATAATTTTTGGGCCATGATGCCCACCGTCCAGAAATCTGGGGTTACTTGATCAGGACTGATCCTCTGTTTACCGGTATAAAAAACTTCTAAACCCGTTCGCCAGGCATTTTCTTCCTCGATTGTTAATGTCAGATTTAATTTCTGCTTGGGAGTCAGATCTAATTGACGATTTGTGTTGGCTCCAATACCATTAACCCGTGTCAGCGTATAATCAACAAACAGAACCAGTTCGTCCAGCGAAATTTTTAAATTTGTTTCGAATCCTTTAGTGAATAAGGATTTTGAGTTATTTTGATAAAAGAGAATATCATTTGCGAGTGAATCTTCATTTGCTGCGATATAATGATCTATCCGCGTTGCATAGACAACCGGATTGATCATGAAAAGGAATTGCCCCATAAAAAATTTATAACTCATATCCAAACTCATTCCAACAGAAGATTCGGGAGCTATGGAATCCGTAAAAGGCCTGACGTTCTTAAAAGCTCCGGATTCAGCTTCAGCAGTAAATAGAGTCGGGAGCTTATAACCTGATCCAATACTGATGCGGCCGCGCAACCTGCCTGAGTATTTATAGAGCAGTGAAATATGAGGCAGCAAAAAGAGGCCGTACTTATTGTTCAGATCGGCCCTGATACTTGCATGAAGACGTAACTGCTCATATTTTTCCCAGCCATCCTGGAGGTAGATTCCTGGTGTAGAGAATGAATAATTCAGAGAATTGGTTGCAGGTTGTGAGTCTGCCTCAACCCTAAATTGATCGGTAATGAAATTGATCCCTGAAATAAAAGTATGTGCCCCTCTTTTTGTTAAATAGGAAATCTCGTTATAAGTAGAAAATTGCTTCCCTTTAAAAAGTGAGCCTGGAACTGATATTTCCCTTGTGAAACGGTTCAGACTGTTTTTAACTGTGAATCGATCACCATTAGCAAGTTGAAGATGATATTCAGCTCTCGATAATAAGCGATTGGTTTTATTTTTATCGATAAAACTGTGCTCATTATCCGGTCCGTTTTGAATAGCAAAGATATCTCCCCCACTGCGGTCATCAAGAGAGGTTATCAGGCCAATATTGAGATAACTATGTTTATCAAAATAATAGAAAATTTTTGGATTTATAGTGGACGATGTGAATTGGGGGATATCACTGTAACCATCATGGTCAACATCAAAGGCAGACTGCCGGCTATGACTCATGAGCATTGTCACACCCCATTTGCCAAACAGATTGGAATAATAGGTACTGAAATCCGTTCCCTTTTTGTGAGTTGCATTAATAATGGTATTCCATTCCAGCTGATCCGTTGGCCGTTTTGTGATGATATTGACAATCCCGGCAATGGCATCCCCACCATACAAGGCAGACGTTGATCCTTTAATGACTTCGACTTGTAGTAAATCCAAAGGTGGAATTTGCAGTAAGGACAATCCACTGGAGAAGCCACTGTAGAGAGGAAATCCATCTTTTAAGAGCTGCGTATATCTTCCCTCCAGTCCCTGTATCCTGAAGCTCACATTACCGGAGGTTGCAGATGTTTGCTGGATCTGAATGCCCGAGGTCTCTCCCAGCAGCTTGGAAATATTCCCCGGTTTTATTGCCGTTTCTTCACGGACTTCTTCAGAACCAAGGACTTCGACCCTTACCGGTTCTTCATCGAGGATGCCGTTTGTTCGCGTCGTATTCACTTTTATAGCAGGTCCGGGTAAAAATACAGGCTCCAAGAATATTCTTAAAGATCGAGTGGTGTTTTCCTTATCAAAAGAGACATTTCGATGTTCGCTTTTATACCCCATAAAAGAAATATCAATTCGATAGGATCCTGTCGGAATATTGTTAAGTATAGCTGTACCGTTTTCATCACTGGTTGCCCCTGTATTTAAACCTGCGATGGAAATATTCGCTCCAACTAAGGGTTCTCGTGTGGCTTTGTCGTGTACAACCAGGTACAAATTGTGTTGTGCAAAAAGCGATGAAGCGGATATGATAAAAAGGATTAAAAGTGTCTTCATTTTTTCTCTTTGAAAAGGTTATTTGAGAGGATGAAATGTCGCCCCAGTAATAAATGTTCCAAAGGATAAATATTTCAATGACGACGGGTCATTCTTTGTGAAGATAACCATTCATACGCTCGGCAGCTATCGGCACTGAAACAAACAGATCAATACATACAGAGACTGCTATTGAGTATGTAACCACTATTTTCTTATGAGGATAGTTCTCATATAATTGCAAGGGTTACTCCTCACCATCAAAATAGTCGAGAGAGTCGCCTGCCCTGGCGATATGCCGGAGTTTTTTATTCCGGTAATCCCCTACCATAGACAGTATCTTATCAGAATCGGGGTATTCACAGATCTCATACGGGACTCTAGTACTAATGGCCAAATATTTCAGAGCACTCGTACCGGTATTGATCAGCTGATGCGCTACCTCACGGCCGCCTGGTGGACAGGCAATGATGTCGTGAGTTCGTACAGGGTACTCTGTTTCACCAAAGCGCAGGAGTCCCTTGCCGGAAAGAATGAGAAACATCTCTTCATTGACCTGATGATTATGAAAGGGACAGGCTTTTTTATTCTGCGGCACGATGGTCACATTATATCCCAAAAGGCTAGCGCCGATCTGTTCGCTGACGATGCCAAATTTTGCTTGAAATGTGCCCTGGCCATGTTTTTGGAACTGATCTAGTTCATCTAAATTTAAAATGGGTTTCATAACTCCTCATTTATTTTATGAGTTTGTTCCCCCGGTCTATAGAACAGGGTTGGGAAATTGTATTTTTAGGCCTGCAGTTAAACGCTTATTTAAACTTGCACCACCAGCTGTAATCTAATACTCATATCGATTAAACAGGAATTAATCAATTCGCAATAATTGGTTGTGCATTGGGGTTAAAAAGTTGAAAAGTGGATCTGTGGTTATGACCGGACTGCACAGCTGTCAAAAATAAATAAAAAATGGGCAGCCCCCATGTCATTTCGGGGGAGCCCGCCAGAACATCATCCTGTCGGGGCAAGCCCGCCACGAACGAAGGTGAGTGTAAGCGATGGAGAAATCTTTATTGGGGTTTAAGATTTCTCACTGCTTTCGAAATGACAGATACGGGGCAGCGAGTGATAATTATTATGGCTGTGAATCCGGTAAATAGCTAATATTTTGTGTACCCCCGGCAGGAATCGAACCTGCATCAAAGGAACCGGAATCCTTCATTCTATCCGTTGAACTACGGGGGCAACAGGCCAAAACTAAAGGGTTTTAGTTTTGGCTATCAAATAATTTCTGTGCGGCCATCACGGTATTATACAGCAGCATGGTAATGGTCATGGGTCCCACTCCCCCTGGGACCGGTGTTATGGAATTGGCAATTCCCAGCACAGAGTCAAAATCCACATCACCACAAATATGGTACCCTTTCGGGGAGTCGTCTGCTATCCGGTTGATCCCCACGTCGATGATATCCACTCCTGCTTTTATCATGGTGCTGTTAACCAGACCGGGGACACCGGAAGCGGCGATGAGAAGGTCGGCACTGCGCGTGTAATTGGCGATGTCCGCTGTGGCCGTGTGACAGAGCGTGACTGTGGAATTACCCGGTTCGCTTTTCCTGGATAAGAGTGCAAACAGGGGTTTCCCAACGATATTACTGCGCCCCAATATCACAGCGTGTCTGCCCATCGTAGGAATATTGTAAAATTCCAGGATTTTCAGTATTCCGTGCGGCGTACAGGGGATGAACCCGGGAACGCCCTGGAGCAGTTTGCCCAGATTCACCGGGTGAAAACCATCCACATCTTTTTCTGGAAGAATTTTATAGAGGATCTTATCCGTATTGATGTGTACCGGTAAGGGCAGCTGGATAAGGATACCGTGATAGTGGGAGTCCTGATTCAGCGACTCTATCAGTTCCAATAATTTATTTTCTGAAGTGTCTGCCGGAAGCCTGAACGTATTGGAATGGCAGCCGGCTCTCTGAAAAGCTTTCTCCTTGCTGCTGACGTAAATTTTTGAAGCGGGGTCTTCACCAACCAGAATGGCCGCCAGACCGGGTACGATGCCTTTGGATTTCAATATTTCTGTTTTGTTGAGGAGTCCGGATTTGATCTCATCGGCAACCGGTTTGCCTTTTAGCAGAAGCGTTTCCACTATAGGGCGAGTCACTGATTTTCGGTTTTCTGGATTTGTTCTTCAACATATTCACGGATGGCGATGGTTTTGGCCTCGACTCTGCCGACAAGCTGTTTTCGTCTTTTTTGTTCCGTGAAAAGTTCATCGGTAATATTCATCGCAGCCAGGACAGACGTCCGTAACTGCGATTGCGAGTCGGGAGATGATTTTGCGATCTCATCCATTTTCTGGTCGACATAATCTGCAACAGAATTGAGATAATCTGCATTGGCTGTCGTTTTAAGGGCATATTCCTGCCCGGCAATGGACACCCTTACAATATTGTTGGATTTGGACATGCTCCCCTCCTATCTCTGGACAGCCTGGTGCTGTTTTGCCAGATTGTTGACAATTTTGGTCATAATTTTATCGATGACATTAGCCTTAAGATTTGAAGTGTCGGATTGAAAAGTAAGTCCAAAGGCGAGGCTTTTTTGATCGTCACCAATATCTTCACTTTCGTAGAGGTCGAAAATTGTAATGTTCCTCAGCAGGTCTCCTCCTGCAGAACGAATTGTACGTTGCAGCATTTCTGCGCTAACGGCTTTCTTCACCAAAATGGCAATATCTCTCTGCATCGCAGGATAAGCACTCGGAGCCTGGTATTTTCCACCGGTATTTTTAAGCGCCGCTGAAATATTCTGTACATCTCCCTCAAAGAGGATGACTTCATTTCGTACATCAAGTTGATCATTGGTTTTTCCGGATGGACATCCAAGGACCCCGAGCAGGTTTTTACCGGAAAAGAAAGCAACCCCAAAGCTAAAGCCGATGGCGTCCGTAGCGGTCACCCGTAATCGCCGGCAGCCTAATTGGGAGAAGAGCAGTGTTAGTTCTCCTTTTATCCGGAAGAAATCTTCACCAGGGACCTTCCGCCAGTGTTGTGGAAGGCCTGCGCACCAAGCCATGCCAAGGTGGAAAGATTCTTTGCTTTTGGTATCACTGTGTTCATCATATTGGTGAACCGCACCAAATTCAAATAATTTGAACAAGCTGCTCCTGCGTTTTTCATTGAAGGAAACGGCATTTAACAAGCCTGGCAGCAAGGAAGTTCGCAGATAGGACATTTCGCTGCTGATGGGGTTCGTTATTTTTACAGAGGTAACTCCGGAGAATAAATCCGTCTCTGCTACCGTAACAAGACTGTTTGCCAAATGCTCATTAAAGCCCATGGCATAAAGCTGTGATCTTATACGAGAATCAATTTCATGTATATCTGGAATGAAGGCAAGGTAACTACCTTTAAATTGGTCAGAAACAGGTAAATTATTATAGCCAAATACTCTGGCAACCTCTTCAATTAGATCAACTTCGCGTTCCAGATCATTACGATAGGATGGTACTTCGCAGAGGTAGATTTCGCTATTCTTTTCAAATTCAATGGACAGTGCTCTAAAAATCTTCTCAATTTCATTTTCTGCAAGACTGGTCCCCAGCAAATCGTTGCAGCGTTTTACAGAAAAAGAAATGGGAGACCGCATGAGTGGTGTTGGATAATTATCGACGATACCCTGCAGAACTTCCCCTCCTGCAACTTCAGCGATGAGCGCAGCCAACTGATCAAGAGAAGAAATTACGTTTTCGATATCCGTACTTCTTTCAAAACGATGCGATGCTTCCGTCGCGATGTCCAGCGATTTAGCTCCTTTGCGGACGACGGCCGGGTCGAAATAAGCGCTTTCGATCAGGATGTTTTGGGTGTGGTCAGAAATTCCACTTTTAAGTCCGCCCATGATACCGGCAAGAGCGATCGGCCTTTTACCATCGCAAATCAGCAGATGATGAGATCCCAGTTCTCGTTCAATTTCATCCAAAAGTGTAATTTTTTCTCCATCTGCAGCAAATCGAACCACGATTTCCCTGGATTTAAATTTATCCAGATCGAAAGTATGCATGGGATGTCCTGTATCCATGAGAATGAAATTGGCAGCATCGACAACATTGTTGATGCTTTTCTGACCAATGGATTGCATACGATCTTCCAGCCATTTTGGTGAGGGTCCGATTTCCACATTGGTGACAATCCGGGCTGCATACCTCATACAGCCCTCGGGGTTGTCAATTGTCACTTTGATAAAATCAGAAGTTGGTCTCTTACTTTCTTTCAGCGATACCGGGCGATTTTTAATAGGCCGGCCTTCGATAATACTGAGTTCACGGGCCGTTCCCAAATGGCTCAGACAATCTCCCCTGTTGGGCGTCAGATCAATATCGAAAACAGCATCCTGGCCAAAATCAAGGACACGCTCAATGGGGGTCCCCAATTCAGCATCTGTTTCGAGGATCATGATCCCTTTTTCATCATCGTTGTATCCAAGTTCTTTTCCCGAACAAATCATGCCTTCGGAAAGAACACCCCGGAGCTTGCTCTTTTTAATGGTGAAGGCACCTCCGTTAAAGACAGCGCCGACTTTTGCAACCGGCACTTTAATGCCCTGCCGGACATTGGGAGCTCCACAAACGACGGAATACAGTTTCCCGTTACCGATATTTACTTCGCAGGCTGATAGGTGATCTGAATTCGGGTGGGGTTCACAGCTTTCAACATAACCCAGCACAACATCCGTAAAGTTGAGAGGACTCTCCTCGACAACGCATTCGAGGCCAAGGTCAGTAAGTTTGCCTTCCAGTTCTTTGGGAGAAAAAGAAGTAGCTAAATAATCGTGTAACCAGTTTAATGAAACCTTCATCAGAATTGCCTCAAAAATCTAACGTCACCCTCGAAAAAGAGGCGGATATCCTCAACTCCATATTTCAGCATTGCGATTCTTTCAACACCCATTCCAAAGGCATAGCCCTGCCAAAGAGTGGGATCATATTTCACAGATTTAAAGACTTCGGGATCAACCATCCCGCAACCCAGTATTTCAAGCCAGCCGGCATATTTGCAGATATTGCAGCCTTTGCCACCACAAAAGATGCAGGATACATCCATCTCAGCGCTGGGCTCAGTGAAGGGGAAAAAGCTCGGGCGAAATCGAGTTTTTACGGATTCTCCAAACAGACTTCTGGCAAAATAATCCAGATCGCCTTTCAGATTGGCCATCGTCACGTTTTTATCGACGAACAACCCCTCTACCTGATGGAAAAGACAATAGCTGCGCACACTGATATCCTCATGACGAAAGACTCGGCCGGGAGCCAGAATTTTCACGGGTGGATCATGTTCCATCATGTTATGGATTTGACTATTTGAGGTATGCGTTCTCAGAACCGCATCCCCAATGTAGAAAGTATCCTGCATATCTCTTGCCGGATGATTAGGAGGAAAGTTGAGAGCCTCGAAATTGTAAAAATCCGTATCGATCTCAGGACCGTAGGCTACCGAAAAGCCCAGATGGCGAAAGATATGTTTGATTTCGTCCATTACCTGCGTAATGGGATGGATGCTGCCTTTCGGAAATGGGTCTCCCGGCAAGGTGTAATCGAGATCAGTGAATTGATTTGAATCCTGCCCGGTTTGATTGCCCTGAAACTGCTCTAATTTCTCAGTGAGTTCAATTTTGAGTTCGTTCAGGGATTTTCCTGCAGCCGGACGATCAACAGCAGGGATATTCCCCATTTTGGAAAATAACCCTGCTACAAGTCCTTTACGTCCCAGGTATTTGATCTTGATCTTGTCGAGATCAGCATTTCCCGCAGTGAGCTCGATGCAGTCTTGACCAAATTGCTTTCGCAATTCAGCTATATCAGCGTTTAGGGACATTTTCTATTTACTAACGGCTGTATCGACAATTTCTGAAAAACTGTCGGGATGGTGTACTGCAAGATAGGCCAACGTTTTACGATTCAAAGCCATTTCATTGTTTTTTAAACCGGCTATGAGTTTAGAGTAAGTTGTCCCATTGAGGCGGGCAGCGGCATTGATTCGGGCAATCCACAAACCACGGAAACTTCTCTTTTTGTTGCGCCGGTCACGATAGGCATATTGCCCCGCTTTTTGAACAGCATCTTTTGCTGTACGATAATTGGATTTTCTCGTGCCAAAGTAGCCCTTGGCTTGTTTAATAATTTTCCGGTGTTTTTTATGTCTCGGAATTGAACTGTTTGCTCTTGGCATATTCTCCTCCTTATGAAATAATCATTTTTTTAGTTCTCTTGACCATTGCACTCGAAAGAGTCATTTTAGAGCGGAGTCTTCTTTTCCGTTTTTTAGACTTCTTCGTCAATATGTGCCGGGCACCACATTGATGCCGCACAATCTTACCGGTACCGGTTTTTTTGAAACGCTTCGCAGCGCATCTTCTTGTTTTCATTTTAGGCATTTTATGCTCCTTATCTTGGCGCCATGATCAAGGACATTCTACGTCCTTCAGTTTCAGGTGCCTTTTCTACTTTTGCTATTTCATCAAGTATGTCACTAACACGTTTGAGGAGAGCTAACCCCATTTCCTGCTTTGCCATTTCACGACCGCGAAAGAGAATCGTCACTTTCAGTTTACTCCCTGCTTCCAGGAATTTTTTCGCTTTTGTGAGTTTGGTCAGCAGATCATGGTCGCCGGTATTGGGTCGCATCCGGATCTCTTTAACCTGCACAACGTGTTGCTTTTTCTTATTTAGCTTCTGTTTTCTTTGTTTCTCGTAACGGAATTTACCATAATCGAGAATTTTGCAAACCGGTGGTTTTGCCTCTGGTGCTATTTCAACCAGATCCAAGTTTGCAGCAGAAGCTCTACTTAGCGCCTCTCCCAGGGATACGATCCCTGCTTGATTTCCCTTATTATCGATCAAACGTACAGATGGTGCTTTTATTTGATCATTTATGCGGGTTCCATCATTTTGTTGATTTATGTGGATGACTCCTTATTTTACTTTTTATCTCGTCAGAAATTTTGGCGGTAAAATCTCCAAGATCCATTGATCCCTGATCTCCAATGAAACGTCTGCGAACCGATACCGTATTCGTGGACTCTTCTTTTTCGCCGGCGATCAGCATAATGGGCACCCGCCCGGTCTCTGCCCGGCGGATCTTCGCGCCGATCTTTTCTGCCCGGGAATCGAGGGTAACCCGAATACCGGCCTCGAATAATTTGCTGTAGATCTTATCAGCATAATTTTGATACTTGTCAGAGATGGGAAGAACAACAACTTGCACAGGAGCAAGCCACAAGGGGAAATCCCCTTTAAAATGTTCCAGCAGAAACCCGATAAATCGCTCGTGGGTTCCCAATGGTGCCCGATGAATACACAATGGTGTTTTTTCACTGCCGTCGTCCCCGACGTAAGTAAGACCGAAGCGTTTTGGCACTGCAAAATCTACCTGATTTGTAGCCAGGGTGAATTCACGACCAATGGCTGACCAGACTTGAACATCAATTTTGGGACCATAAAAGGCGGCTTCGTTAGGAATCTCGGTAAAGTTTATACAACCCTCGGTAAGAGCTTCACGGACAGCTTGTTCGGTTTCAAGCCACAATTCCGGTTCATTTACATATTTCTCTCCCAAGCCTTTGGGGTCATGCAGACTCAGCCGCATCAAATATTTTTCGATGCCGAAAATCTCAAGATACTTCATGTACATGCTGCAGACGGCAAGGAACTCTTCTTTGAATTGTTCCGGAGTGCAGTAAATATGGGCATCGTTCATACGCAGACTTCTTACCCGCATGAGTCCGAACAGTTCACCCGATTTTTCAAAACGATAACAGGTTCCGTATTCGGCCAGACGCAAGGGCAGATCGCGGTAACTTCTGGGAGAAGAGGCATAAATTTTATGATGATGCGGACAATTCATGGGCTTTAAATAATAATCCGTTCCATCCACATCCATGGCTGGAAACATACTTTCCTTATAATGGTCCAGATGTCCGGACTTTTCATAAAGGATCCCCTTGGAAAGATGGGGTGTAGCAACCCGCTGATAGCCACCAAGCCGTTCATACTGCTTAGCGAGTTTTTCTAACTCTTCCATAATAATAGTACCATTTGGCAACCAGAGGGGTAATCCGGGACCCACCTCATCATCAAAAGTGAAGATATCCAGTTCTCTGCCGAGTTTCCGATGATCCCACTTTTTGGCTTCTTCCAGCATTTGCAGGTAGGCTTTGAGCGCTTTCTTATCGAAGAAGGCTGTGCCGTAAATACGCTGCAGCATTTTATTTTTCTCATCACCGCGCCAGTAAGCGCCGGAGCTGGAAAGTAGTTTAAAATATTTTATTTTACCCGTAGCAGGAACATGAGGCCCGCGGCACAGATCGACAAACTCGCCCTGCTGATAGAGAGAAATGGTGTCTCCTTCGGGGATATCGTCAATCAATTCAATTTTGTAGTCTTCCTGTTGTGAGCGAAAGAGATCTTGAGCTTTTGCGCGCGACAGCTCCATTCGGGTTACCATAAAATCGGATTTGGCAAGTTCCTTCATTTTAGATTCTATGTCAATCAGCAAATCGTCAGTGACCGTCTGCTCCATGTCAATGTCGTAATAAAAACGATTTTCCAGAGCTGGTCCGATGGCGATTTTAGCTTTGGGATCAAGCGCTTTTACTGCCATCGCCAAGAGATGTGCCGTCGAATGCAATAGGATCTCGTGGGCTTCGGGATCGTGGGAAGTAATGATCGCGACCTGTGAGTCTGATTTTATCGGTCGTGAAAGGTCGACCAATTCACCATTCAGCCTGGCAGCATAGGAATTACGGTATAGTCCCTCCCCGATTGAAAGTGCTATCTTTCCGGGTGTGATTCCTTCTGGAAATTGCTTGACGGAGCCGTCAGGTAATGTGATGTTTATCTGTACCATAAAAAAAGTGGTCGATACTGGACTTGAACCAGTGACCTCTACGATGTCAACGTAGCGCTCTAGCCACCTGAGCTAATCGACCAATTGCTGATATTCGTGTCAAAATAAGCCTGCAAAATTACGGTAAAAAGAGTTATTTCCAATATAATAAACGAAGTGCTGCCTAAGAATTTTAGTTATGGTTATTCAGATTACAAATATAATCAGTATTCGCAAATTAGATAAATCAAAAT
>CAZIYQ010000017.1:0-21706 GCA_964543505.1 uncultured bacterium
TGTAAAGCAGTCGTTGTTTTTCAAAATTCGCTTTTAGGCTGTCAAGTTGCTGATTCATTTGATTAAACTGCAATTCAAGTGCCCGCTGTTCTTTTTCAAGCTCAGCCTGCACCGGTGGGACTTCTGAATACTGACTCATGATTGAGTTTGAATCGATGTATCCAATTTTCATTTCCGCGAGCAGAACAACCGGCATTGCAATACAAAGTAAGATTAAAATTCGTTTCATATTATTTACTTTCTCTCCTTGTTTATTTAAAATGGCATACCAAATAACAAATGATAATTCCACCCTTGTGGTTTTTTATCAACGTCATAAATAGTATCATCAAATCCGTATCCCATGTCAAACCCCAGCATGCCCAGCATCGGCATATACATTCGAATACCCATGCCTGCAGAACGATAGAGTTTGAAAGGATCTAATGTATCAAAATTTTCCCATACATTTCCTGCTTCACCAAAGACCAAACCATAAACCGTTGGGGACTCTGAAAATGGGAATCTCAGTTCAAGAGAATATTTCAGCAGGATATTTCCGCCTCTGGGACTGAAAGCTCCTATTGGACCAATCGTGTTATCGTCATATCCTCTCAACATTTCACCATAGGGAATTCCGCTCCCGCCCATGAGAAATCTCGCACTTGGCGGTATGACAGATCGCTGACTATTAGAAACAGGGATTTCTTTTATCACACCCGCATTAATCTTTTGATGCAATACAAATTTACCCAATGTTGGATTAAACCAGTCAAATGTAAATTCATGTTTATGATAATCTTCGTCACCCCCAAGAATAGAGCCGGAAAACGTCGTGGTCCAGCTGAACTTTGACCCACCGGTTGGAAATTCTGGATGATTGCGGCTGTCTCGTGAGATATTTTGTGTGATGGAGCGCCCGGATGTCACAAAATAGGGTCGTCCATCAGAACCGATGTTGATCAGGTTCTCGATCCCTGTTCCGAAATAATCGGTCAAACCCGATATACTGGTGGCATAATAGCTGGTATTAGAGGATCTAATAACCCAAGATCCACTGAAATAATGATCGGGCCATTTAAATCTTCGGCCGACACGCAAGGATCCGCCGGAATTTTTTATGTCGAAAGGATAGTAATTCCCCTGGCCCTGGCCTCTCTCGGAGTAATACAGAGAGACCCCGAAGAGATTAGGCGTATCAAACACCCACGGATTTGTGAAGCCCAGCGAAAAAGATTGGTAACCTGCAACATTCGAGGAATTATTGTAGTAATAATTCGAAGAATTCTGGCTGCCGGAGCCAATTCCCCTTTGATAATTAAAAGATAAATTCTGTCCTCTGCCTCTGAAATTGCGCAGTTCAATTCCACCGCCACCAGTAAAGCCGTAAGTTTTATTGTAACTCAAGGAAAAATTAGCACGATCAGCACTTTTTTCTTTAACATCGATTGTGATGTCTATTTGATTATCACTAACGGGCAACACGTTTGGTACGACGGTTTCAAAATAATCCAACATGATGATGTCACGATAGCTGTCTAAAAGTTTCTTGCGGTTGAAGACCTCACCCGGCAAGACTCGCAATTCTCTGCGGATGACATTTTCATGAGTACGATCATTCCCTGAAATGAGTATCTTCCGGATCTTCACAATCTGGTTCTCGGTGATGTGAAAAAGAACATCGAGAGAATCTTCTCCAACCGGTGTGATCTCGGGTGTGAGCTGGAAATAAAAATAGCCCTCATCCATATACAGAGGGTTTACCCTTTCAGAAAGTGCTGTTTGGAAACGCTCTTCATTGTAAACATCACCTTTAAATATGTCCAGACGGGCGGACAATTCTTTATTCGTATGGATTACATTCCCCTCCCAGTCAATATTACGGAAGTGATACTTTGGTCCCTCATACAGGTCCATATTGACTTGCAATCCCTTGTGATTTTCCCGCGGGATGACTTCATCCGTCAGAATCCTGAAATCGCGGAATCCTTTCCTTCGGTAAAAACTTTTGAGTTTATCTTTGTCCTCATTGTATTTTGTTTCATCGAATTTGCCGCGCCACGGGAGATAAGGGTGCCAGGGTTTTGTGCTCTTGAACTGTCGTGCGAGTTTATAATAGGAGAACTCTTCATTGCCTGTAAAGTTAATTTCCCTGATCTTCATCTTCTTATGTTCTTTAATTGTGAAGGTCAGGATTCTTGAGAATTTTAAATCTCCTTTTACCAGTTCGTTTGTAATTTCAACATTGTGGTAGTGGCGTTCGACATATTTATCATGGATTTTCTTTTGGGCATCGAAAATATTCTGGTTGGATATTATCTGGCCAGGCACCAATCCGACAGCATCTTTTAGAGAAGTTTTGGATAATTTTTTATTTCCAACGAATTTGATCTCTGCCAAAATGGGTAACTCTTCAACAACAATTCTCAGGCTGACCCCATCTTCGTTTTCATCACCAACATAGACTTCCAGATTGCCAAATCGATTGAGTTTCCAGAGAGTTTTCAAGCTGGTTTGAATATCCTCCATATCAATCTCACGACCAACATAGAGCCGCGAACTGCGAATGATGTCCTCTGCTGACAGTCGCTCATTGCCCTCGACTTTAACTGCCGATAGCTTCACTTTTTGTACTTGGCCAAATCCGATTGCCACTAAAAGGAAAAGGAATCCTGCTATGTAAGTTATTTTAGTCAATAAACTGTTCACTTATTTTACCAAATCTTCTCTCCCGGCATTGAAAATCCGTGATAGCATTCGTCAGGTCTGTTTTTGAAAATGCAGGCCAGTAGGTTTCTGTGAAATACAATTCCGTGTAGGCCAGTTGCCAAAGTAAGAAATTGCTAATGCGGAATTCTCCTCCTGTCCTGATCAGAAGATCCGGATCTGGAAGATCTTTTGTGAACAGGTGGGAAGCAATGAGCTTTTTATTAATTTGATGGAGACTCAAATCTCCAGATTTATATTCTTCAGCGATTCTCCGGACGGCCTTGGATATTTCCTGGCGGCTCCCATAATTAAAAGCCAAATTCAGTACCAGACCTGTATTGGCAGCAGTATACTTCATTCCACCTTCTAATTCGGTAGTGACACTTTCCGGTAATTGTTCAAAATCGCCGATAGCCGTAAATCTTACGTTGTTTTTATTTAGATTTTCAATTTCATTGTGCAATGATCGGATGAAAAGATTCATCAGCGCATCAACTTCGCGCTCCGGGCGATTCCAGTTCTCGGCAGAAAAAGTGTACATTGTCAGGAATTTGACATCAAGTTCACCACAGGCCCGCGTAATTCTGCGCACAGCCCTGACACCTTCCTGATGACCTGCTATGCGAGGCAGACCCCTGGTCTTTGCCCATCTGCCGTTACCATCCATGATAATGGCAATATGCTTGGGAATGTTGTTAATATCTAATTTATTTTTATGAATAACCGTAATTGACGAAATTGTTAATAATTAAGCCCGGTAAATTACTGATTAATTACCCTATTAATCATTCTAATGTTGTTTGCAGATTTTGTCTCATCCAGGCAGGCTTGGGGAAGGTCAGGATTGACGGTACTGTAAAACATCCCCCTGCATACGTTCTGCATTAGTTTGGGTTCCCAAATTATCCTTCAACATGATTTAGCAGTTGCAGTTTTATTTTTTCATAAATAGCAGTGATGGGTGATTCAGGATACTTTAGAACGTAGGGATGCCCCGAATCTGCAGACAAGGCAATTTCGGGTGTCAAATAAATCTGTCCCAGCAGCGGAACGTCCAGCCTTTTGCTTTCATCCTCACCACCTTTGCCAGGGAAGATTTTGGATATTTCATTACAGTGGGGACAGAGAAAGTGAGTCATATTCTCGATAATTCCAAGCACTGGAATATTCACCTTGCGAAACATATCAGCGCCTTTCTTGACATCCAGTACTGCAAGATCCTGTGGCGTTGTAACGATGACAGCCCCTGACAGGGCAAATTTCTGTACAAGTGTCAATTGTACGTCGCCTGTTCCGGGGGGGAGATCCAGAATGAGGTAATCGAGTCCTTCCCAGATTACATCTTCGAAAAACTGTTCAGTCATTCTGGCAACCAGAGGACCCCGCCAGATGGTTGGTGCGCTGTTCCCGCTGATAAACCCAAACGACATCAGCTGCAACCCATATTTTTCAATCGGAATAATCTTCTGTTCACTGGTGATTTTGGGAGTCTCAGCGACATCGACTAACATGGGCAGGCTGGGGCCATAAATATCCAAATCGAGGATACCAACTTTACGATCCCGGCTTAAACTTGCGGCGAGGTTGATTGCTACCGTTGATTTCCCAACGCCGCCTTTACCGCTTGCAACAGCAATGATATGTTTCACTCCCGATAATTTCTTGGGATTCATGGGTGATGGATTAGTCTGCTTTGTGCTACTGCTTCCTGCAGGTTGTGGGGTTTCAAATGAAATACTTACAGAAGATATTTCGTTGATTTTACCAAGAGCAGTGATAATGTTGCTTTCCAGTTCTTTTTTGACATTTTCTTTTTCACTGCCAACCGCGAGGGTTAATTTAACATTGTCTTCCGAGATGGATAATTCTTTTATCATCCCAAATGAAACGATATCTCTTGAAAATCCGGGGTAATTTATTTTTTTCAAAATTTCCAAGATGGAATCTTTTTGCAGCATTATAGTCCTTTATACAGGTGCTTAATTACAATACAAACGGCTATCTGGCAGAGGCCGGACAGCCGTTTATTGATTGAATTTGATCTTACGAATTCGACGGGTAATCAGCCGTCGTAATCAACTCCGAAATGTTCGTAGTTTTTCTTTATCCAGTGTTTCCATTCATCAGGTACAGCGTCTTCTTCAAAAATAGCTTCTACCGGACACTCAGGCTCGCAGGCGCCGCAATCAATGCATTCTTCCGGATTGATAAAAAGTGTGTGGCCGGTTGGATCGGCACCTTTTTCCCAATTATCATCATCTGGATGTATACAATCTACAGGGCATACCTCTACACAGGCAGTATCGCAAGTACCAAAACAAGGTTCACAAATAATGTAAGCCATTTACATCTCCTTTTGATCAAAAATTAATTTTCCAATTTGTTATGAAAAATCGGCCAATAAACCGACCGCAAAAGTTACGGTAACTCAAGAGGTCACCCAAATAAAAATCCCGGTGATCAAGTAAATAAATGAGCAAAAAGAGAATTGCGGAAGGTCTATCATGATCCGATTTTGTGAGGGACGGTAAACAGGGAAGTGTCCAAAAATTAAAGAATCAAAGTAGTTTGAAATTACAACTAAATCTGGAGTGATAGAAAATTTATCTAATACTCAAAATTGACAACATAGCCCTGGTGTTTGCGAATATTCAGCACACGATCGTCATCAAAGTAGAGATATTGTCCGCGAATTCCTGAAAGCAGCCCGGCGATTTCCCGGTTTTTGTCGAACCCCGTTGATCTGACCTTTGAAGGATATTCAGTCACCGGATACCGGATTTCTTCAATTTGTGAATCTTCACAGGTATATTGCTGCAGATTAGCAGGCAGATACCCGGCAAGTTCTCTTTTTTTAATGGCCAGGTCTGCGGAAGTATCGCACACATTTTTGAGCATGCGCTGCCAAAAGGTTTTATCTGAGGTGTGCGCTTTCAGAATTACCTCGATCTGACCTGCTGTGTGACGGTTTGGTGTTTTAGCCAGACGGATAGTCTTCCAGGCTCCCTGATCAATCCAGCGGGTAGGGATTTGTGAACTGCGTGTGACACCAACCTTAACATGACTCGTCAGGGCCAGGTAAACAAAATGATCCTGAAGACAGTAAACTTTTGACCAACCCATATCACGGGATTCGCCAAGGTGTGCCCGACATAGTTCTGGTCTGAAAATACATTCGGACGCTTCCGGAGCGTTCAGAAAACAACGATAGCAAAGTCCCTGTGAAAATGAACGATTGGTTATCCTGCCACAGACAACACAGCGTATTTCGCCTGTCCAGTTAAGTACAATATAATGACCGATGAGATCATTTACCTTAACGAGTTGATCATTAAGTGATAAATGATACTCCACAGGGCTCAATAGTTGTGATTCCATCTTAAGCAATACACCGGTTATTTCCATATTTTAAATTACAGGATATTAAACCCTCGTAACAAGATTGTGCATTTATAAAAAGCTACCAATAAAGTTCCCGCAATCCCTGTAACCGGATTTAATCCTGAATACATTGAGCGGGAGGTTTAACGATTGGCATATCTAATCTGATATTTTCATGCAAATTGTTAAGAATTTACTTTTGTTCTTAGGGAATACCGGGGCATAAATTCGCGTCCTATAATGAGTAAAAATATGAAAAATTTAATAATTGTTGAGTCCCCATCGAAAACGAAAACGCTGAAAAAATTTCTAGGGGATGGTTACGAAATCAAGGCCTCTGTGGGTCATATTCGTGACCTGCCGCGAAAAGATCTCGGAATTGATGTGGATCATGGTTTTCTGCCAACCTATGAGATTTCAGATGACAAAAAAAAGGTTATTAGGGATATCAAATCCAGCCTGAAAGAGGCTGACATGCTCTATCTCGCAACCGATCCGGACCGTGAAGGGGAAGCTATCTCCTGGCATCTTCTGGAGGTACTGAAACCGAAAATACCGGTCAAACGTCTCGTCTTCAACGAAATCACCAAATCTGCAATTCTGGAAGCTTTTGAGCACACGAGAGACATAGACAACGACCTTGTATCGGCTCAGGAGACACGCAGGATAATGGACCGACTCTTTGGATTTCCTGTTTCCAAAGTCTTGTGGTTTAATGTCAAAGGCGGATTGTCCGCCGGACGAGTCCAGAGTCCAGCCATAAAACTGATTGTTGATCGGGAAAAATTACGCTCGCAATTTAAGGCAAGTGAATATTGGGGCATTGAAGGCGAGTTCCTAGCAAATGAGGAGCAGTTTAAAGCCGAGTTGATAGAAATCCAACAAAAACGTGTGGCAACGGGCAAGGATTTTAATAAAAACACAGGTGAGCTGTCGAGCAAAAACGCAATTGTCCTTGATGAACAATATGCAAATCAAGCAGCCGAGGATTTCATGACAAGGGACTGGTCTGTCACACAGATCGAGGAAAAACCCATGACTTCAAATCCTTACCCACCCTTCATAACCTCAACCCTCCAGCAAGAAGGTGTGAGAAAATTACATCTCAGTTCCCGTCAGGTGATGCGTTCTGCTCAACACCTCTATGAAAATGGGTACATCACTTATATTCGTACTGACTCTGTTCACCTGTCTAATGAGGCAATTCAGGCAGCACGTGGTGCCATTGTTGAGCTGTATGGCGAACAATATTTATCGCCTAAACCCCGTGTTTATAAAAGCAAAGTTAAAAATGCACAAGAGGCCCATGAAGCCATCAGACCTGCGGGCAGTAAATTCCGCACTCCCGAAGATCTAAAATCAGAACTGACGGGGAAGGATTGGCAGCTATACGATCTTATCTGGAAAAGGTCAATTGCCTGCCAGATGGCAGCAGCAAAATTATTGCAGACGACGGTCAAGATATCGAGTGAGGATGCAGTTTTCAGAGTGCGGGGCAGAGTGATCCAGTTTCCCGGTTATTTTAAAGCTTATGTTAAAAGTAGTGATAAGGAAGCAAAACTCGAGGATCGCGAAAAATTGCTGCCGGCATTGACGATGGGGCAGGAACTTGGTTGTGTAGGCATGACTCCGGGGCAGCATTTTACGAAACCCGCTGCCCGCTTTACCGAAGCATCCTTGATCAAGGAAATGGAATCCTTGGGAATTGGACGGCCCTCAACTTATGCATCTATCATGGAGACAATCCAGACGCGGGGTTACGTCATCAAAGTAAACGGAGCTCTGGTCCCGACTTTCACGGCCTATGCGGTAGTGCAGTTTTTGGAGCGTCATTTTACCGATCTTGTGGATCTGCAATTCACTGCTAATCTGGAAGAATCCCTCGATGGTATCTCAAGGGATGAACTGGACGCGACTACTTTTTTGGAACATTTTTATTTTGGAGAAGGCCAACACCCCGGACTAAAAAACCTTACGGATCAGGAATTTGACAAACAGAAATCCCGATTGATTATGACAATTGAGGATGCAGAAGGAAACCCGGTTCAGCTTCGGATAGGCCGCTATGGAGTTTATCTGCAAAATGATGCAGCCAATGCCACAATTCCGGAAGATTTTATTCCCAGTGAGCTTAAGCCGGCACTTGTCACAGAACTTTTACAGAAGAAAGCCGCCGAACCTCAACAATTTGCATCTATCCCTGGCAATCAGGAACCCGTATTGTTGAAAGTCGGTCGTTTTGGTCCCTATTTGCAATGCGGGGATAAAATGAAATCGTTGCCTCCCGGGTTATCGGTTGATGACTTGACTGACGACATCGCCCACAAAATAATAGCACTCCCTAAAACGTTGGGGGCTTATCATGATGAACCGGTTTTAGCGGATATTGGCAGGTACGGGCCCTATATTAAATGTGGAAAAATCAATCGCAAAGTTGAGGCGCCCCTGAACCTGCTTGAGTTGACCCTCGAAGAAGCATCCAAATTACTGGAAAGTTCACCCAAAAGGGGTTCTGCAACAGTGCTCCGGGAATTAGGGGAAGATAAAAATTCAGGGAAACAGATAAACCTGAAAGATGGACGTTACGGACCCTATGTAACGGATGGAGAAATTAATGCAACCCTGACAAAAGGTTTGACCACCGTGGATATTACTCTTGAAGAAGCCCTGCAGCTCATTGCTGCAAAGCGTGCGAGAGGACCCGTCAAACGCAGGAACTACAAAAGGAAGAAATAATGGCCAATCTGAAAAGTACAGGAACAATACTGGAGACCCTTACATCCCTGTCCAAGCAACGGGGATTTGTTTTTCAAAGCAGTGAGATTTACGGCGGATTGGGTTCAACCTGGGATTACGGCCCCCTTGGCGTTGAACTGAAAAGAAATATCAAGAACAACTGGTGGCATGAAATGGTTACCAGCCGAGAAAATGTTGTTGGCATGGATGCAGCCATACTGATGCATCCCCGGGTCTGGGAAGCCAGCGGGCATGTGAAAAATTTCCACGATCCCCTGGTGGATAATAAAGAATCAAAAAAACGGTATCGCCTCGATCATCTGCTCGGAGAACAACCCACAGAGGTTCTTGACAAATTGAGCAAAACACTGCTTCCGGATGAACCATCCTTTGCAGATGAAGAAGAAAAAATACAAAGCCTGGTGGGAAAGTTGTTTGAGCTGGGAGAACGCAGCGGCGAAATTATGAAATCTGAAGGTGTCATAGATCCTATCGATGGCAAGGTTGGAGACTGGACGGATCTCAGACAGTTCAATCTGATGTTCAAAACACACATGGGTCCCGTTGCAGATTCCGGTTCTGCGGTTTATCTTCGCCCGGAAACAGCTCAGGGAATCTTCGTAAATTTTGCAAATGTGCAAGCGACCTCACGTCAGAAGCTCCCTTTCGGGATAGCACAATTGGGCAAGGCATTCCGTAACGAGATCACTACCGGGAATTTTATTTTCAGAACCCGAGAGTTCGAACAGATGGAGATGGAATATTTCTGTCAACCGGGTGAAACTGCAAAGTGGCTTGAGTACTGGTCTCAGGAACGATTGAACTGGTTTAAATCACTCGGTATCACCCCGGATAAATTACGTCTGAGACCACATGGTCAGGACGAATTGGCTCATTATTCCAGTGCCTGTTATGATGTCGAATATCAATTCGATTTTGGTTGGTCTGAACTGGAGGGTATTGCTGACCGAGGTACCTTTGATTTGGATAGTCATATAGAATTCAGTGGAAAGCGGTTATCCTACTTCGATCAGGTAAACAATAAACACATCATTCCTGCGGTTGTTGAGACTTCTGCCGGCGTGGACCGGGCATTGCTCACGGTTCTCGCTGATGCCTATACAGAAGAAGAAGTAAATGGCGAAAAACGGAATATACTGAAATTATCTCCGAAAATCGCACCGATTACAGCGGCTGTTTTTCCCCTTTTCAATAAATTGGGGATGCCCGAAAAGGCTCACCAGGTTGTCGATGATCTGCGAAGTCAATTCAGCGCATTTTATGACGCTGGTGGGTCTATCGGTAGGCGTTACCGTCGTCAGGATGAAGCCGGTACACCATTTGGAATAACCATTGACCATCAGACCCTGGAAGACAACTCAGTTACTTTGCGGGACAGGGACACAATGGAACAGGTCCGTATCTCGGCTGATCAAGCAGTTAACGCTATTCGCGATAAAATAAAACTCTCCTGATAAGAGAAATTCATTAATTTTACCGGGTCGTTTGCCGGACGTCGGCAAAATTAGAGATTTGTCCTTCTAAGATGTAAGTAGTAAATTGCCGGTGATGAGAATCAATCTTTTTAGAATTTAGTTCATTTCCAAACATTCAAAAAAAGGAGAATAAGATGTCGAAAAATATCGGCAGTCCTGATAAAATTGTAAGGTATATACTGGGGATCGTCATTTTAGCCTTGGGGTATTATTATAAAAGTTGGTGGGGTCTCGTTGGTATCATTCCCTTGGGAACGGCTCTGCTGGGGTGGTGTCCCGCTTACCTCCCCTTTCGGTTCAGCACTGAAAAAAAAGAAAATACGTGAGCGATTAGGATTGTAGCCGAGAGAGGTTCCCGATAGGTAATTTCCTCGATTCTGCAAAATAATAAATCAAAAAAAAGCCCGGCATTGCCGGGCTTTTTTTGTAAATGAATATATTACTTCACCAACATTACTTTCTGCATCAATGAAACATTGTCAGAAGTCATGCTGATCAGGTAAACACCGCTGGAGAAATTCTCCGCATTCCAGATAATCTGGTGCGATCCAGCGCTAAGATCACCATTCATCAGAACGGCTACTTCGTGCCCCAGCATATCATGAACCCTAATCTGTACATTAGATTCTTCCGGCAGGCCAAAGGATATAGTGGTTGTCGGATTAAAAGGATTCGGATAGGCAGGATTCAGGACGTAAGTATCCGGAATGACGGAAGTATTCAATGCCACAGCATCGCCGTGCCAGTCTGCAACAATACCTGATTCTATGGTCAAAGACCCCTCGAAACTGAATAAAGCATTATTCTGCAACGGAGATCCATCTGTTGAATAAAGCAGGATTGTATTGTCAGAAGACTGAATATCCCAGCCATCACTCACATTGGAGGTAACAATGGTGAAATCACCAGTGACACTAAGTTGAACACCTGCCACTTTACCGTCAACTGTGAGATTGACTTGGTTTGATTCAATCATGATCTGTGCAGATTTGACCGGTTCACCCTTGTCAATCCGGCCATTGAGGATTACATCGATGATACCGACGATATCCAGAATGTCGATTGAACCACTACCATCGAAATCAGCTGCGGCGATCTGTTCAGCGGTGAATGCCTGTGTACCGAGGATGTAGCCAACGATCTGAACGACATCGAGAATATCCAGTGAACAACTGTTGTCAACATCACCCGGGACAGCTTCACCCTGGTTCCACCATTCGCCGCAGGGGCCGTAGTACTGCATCAGCGCTTCGGCCAGAGCGACATCTTCGGGTTCGGCCCAGTCAGAGAGCGATAGGTCAGCACCGGTTCCGAAGATAGGTTCTGCACCATTTTCGAATCCCCTATGACAGCTTACAGCACATGAATTCGGCATTGCATAGTCAAGAGTCTTCGAAGGAGGAATAGGTTCGAAGGTATGAGCATGGATGTCGTATTCAACCGCTGATTTGGCGACCTTGGGCATATGACATTTAGTACATCTGCTGGGGCCGCTCACAGGATCATACGGATGGTGTGTGTGTTGTGTCACAACAGCACCGATAGTATCAATATTGTTCGCATAGTCAGCTACCATTTCTTTGCTGATATCTGCAAAGTAACCGTGAGTTGAGTGACAAGCAAGACACAGCGTGTTGTTGTCAGGCTCCGTTGCGATGATGATACCATCTTCGTCGATTTCTTCTACGACCTGATGTTCGCCACCACCATGCGGGTCATGACATTCAGAACATCTGACCTCATGATAGACATAGGTAGGTTTACTTGATTCGTAAAAATCATAATACTGCTGATGATGCTTTTTGGAGGTCTGTTTTTCACCTTCAACCTGACCGTCTCCCCAGAAACCGCCATGATTGATGTAATAATCACCCCAGACATCTCCAACTTCCCAGTCGTGCATATCACCTTCATCATCGTTGAATGGGAAGGCCAGTGTCTCATTGGGGAAACTCTTACCACGCGAGTGACAGAAGCCGCAAAGATCATTAGACTGTTGGGTCGTAAGATCGGCCGGATTCACAATACCGGCAGGGTCACCGAAGTGGCCGCCACCAGGTCCGTGGCAACGTTCACAACTCGTGTTAATCAGATCAGGGGCACCATCACCGTCGATGTCATAGGTTGTAATCCCCATATCAGCTGCTGATGCATCAGGCGCTTCTGCAACCCATTCACCGTCGGCTGTTTGGGAAACATCGGTGTATGTGAAGTGACATCCTGAACATCCCTTTTCGAGGGAACGGCTGTTACCTGCGATATCCGCTGCGGTAGTGGAGGCACCATAAATTGGCATATTGCCTGCATCATACCAGGCATCAGCATGATAAGTAACGTATTCATTGGTTTTTTCATTATACTGAACCGGAGACACATAATGTCCAAAGGATTGTGAACCATCAGCCAGCGGTACTTTTAGAACATAACGTTGTTTCCACATTCCGCTTCCACCATAGGTCAGAGCGACGGGATAAGTCAGTTCACCCATTGTGATGGTGTAAGTATCCGTGTCAGCATCATAACCCAATACCGGGGCATCGGCACCATACTGAGCGAAAGCATCTACTGTTGACAGATCGAGTCCATCCATGAAGTCATCGATACCATTGCCGTCTGCATCAGCCACAATACCGTAGAGATCCTGCAGAGTATTTTCACCTTTGGGAACAGTGAATCCATTAGCATGCAGAGTTGTCCTCCAAGTGGATTTATCAGGATGGCAGGAGAGACAGGTCTCAGGTCCTACATACTGATTAGCGTCAGCTGGTGCATGCATCATTGCAGCAAAAGCGAGCAACTCATCAACTGTCTTATCTGGAATTTCATCATTAGGATCGTCATTATGACAAGCCAGACAAGCATGTTCCAGATCAAGAGAAGCCTGACGGTCAGCATCATCTCTTACAACGGAGCCATCCTCAGAGAACATGGATTCAGAGCTGACAGTGATCTTCCACAAGTGAGAACGAACATCACCTTTATAGCCGCTCTGACCTTGGGTCGTGCCAGATTTGCCAGCATAAGGCATATGACAATCGATGCATTCAAGGTCAACCGGGTGGTTGAAGTTGGCTACATTATCAGGGTGACAAGTCGCGCATTGCATTGTGATACCATCCCCATCCCAAATGACTCTCTTATGAGGATTGTGACAAGTTGCACAGGTGAATCCCTGATCAGCATGAGCCGTTGCCGAGAATTCGTCCCATTGCTCATGGTGACGGATGAATCCGCCGCTGGCATTAATTGGGGATGTGAAACTACGGTTGTGGCAGGTCCCGCACAGGAAAGTTATATCATTACCATTGGGATCAGGTAACACACCATCGAGACCGTTACCATTATTATTATCAAACTCATAGACGAGGTCGATATAATTCGGATCAGCCAGATGAGGGCTTGCAAATGAACCGTGGTCGTAACCAGGTCCGTGACAAGCTTCGCAACCTACGCCGGGCTCTGCATAAGATCCAAGATCATAACCGTCCAGCCAACTGCCGTCAGGTGTAGCACCCGTTGTATGGCATTTGAAACAGTCATAATTGTAAATCTTATTAGCATCCCCAGCATGATAATCTACCCAGCCAAAATCAACACCACCATAAAAGTTGAATTGATTATGACCAGCTCCGGGATTGATAATACTGCTTCCGGTTCCTGCGATCGTTCCGGTGTGATCGACGAAACGAGCCTTCCAGCCGAATCCGCCTATGACTCCGGAGATATCATCCCAGGTTGCGTCCAGACCTGTCATCCAATCAGCTTCGAAATTCGTTACGAAGTTTGGATAGACAGGAGCGACGCCTTCCACTACAGGATTAAATTTGTAGGGGTGGCCTGAGTTAGACCAGTCAGCAAGCTTGTCGGGGTGACAAGTACCACATTGCTGCGACCCTACATACTCCTGAGCAAAAACAAAACCGGCACAGAATATCGTCAATGCAAATATCATTTTACTTATTTTCATCGTTTCTCCTTTATACATCATTATACACTACTAAATTGGAGATGGAATTCATTCAATGCTCCGAGGAGCACTTCCTCAAGGACTTTTTGATCGATCGGATGCTGCTGATAAAAGAAAGCGCCCGCCTGGTGAATTTCCCCACCAACTTTTTTGTCAAGTTCTTTACTCATAACAATTAATGGCAATTTTGGTCTGATTTTGTGGATGATTTTAAGCCACCGTAGGTTTTCCAGATCCAGCACTTCACAATCAAAGGTCACAACGGCATATTTGTCGCTGACAAGTTTAAATAAACAATCTGGGAGATTATCTATAACATCGAAAGCAACATTGATCTTATCACCAACTTTACGGAATAAATCGGCTATTTTTAAATCAATTGTCAATATGATGCCTTTATCTTGTTTCATTAATCGTTACCAATCACGTGGCATCCTTTTCAATAATGGTGCCGGATAATGACGATTGCAGAAGTTAATGTGATAGTGTTATATCATATTGTTAATACAGTATTAAATAAGATACTTAACTCATAAGAAATTACGAAAGGATTTTATGGTGTGAGACAATGATTTCTCACAATTAATTTAGACTATTGATATATTATTGTTATTAAAAAGATAACAATAATATTAAAGCCTTGTAGCGATATAATACAATAGAGACATTAAAGTCTCAATATAATTGATTATCGATTATTTTAAATTGTTGAGCTGTAATTGAGCAAGAAGTAAATATATATGTATATTATCGCTAATACCGTTTTATTCATGTTAAAGATAGAGGGTATATTATGTAGTTCAGTATCTTATTTACGAGTATAGATAGCATGATAACAATATTAGTGGATAATACGATATAACAATCATTATAAAATACTGATTGATTAATAGAAATTATTTTAAGTGAATTCCTCGCATCACAGTTACTTGATGGGACGTCAGGGGTTAGCGGTTATATTGTCTTGTGGCAATGATTAACGCCAGAGGTTGGGATCCAGCTCGTATTTACTCAGCAGACGATGGATATTCCTGCGGGTCATTCCCGATTCTTCAGCGAGCCGGGTTACATTGCCCTTGTGTTTTTTAAGCTGCTGAAATAAATATTCTTTTTCAACCGTTTCAATAGCATTTTGTTTTGCTTCTGTGAGAGAAAGGATGATTTCATTGCTGGATTCTGATATAAAATTTTGCTGCAATCCCTGGGGCAGGTCATCCAGTGAGATCTCGTCTTTTTTAACGAGAGCGATGGCTCTTTCAATGATGTTCTCAAGCTCACGCACGTTCCCCGGCCAGTGGTAAGATTTCAAAGCTTCCAGAGCTTCGTGACTGAATCCTCGTATAATTTTGGAGGTGGTTTCGAGGGCATTTTTAAGAAAATATTCAGCCAACAACGGGACATCTCCTTCTCTATCACGCAAGGGTGGAATGTGGACATTGATCACATTTAGCCGATAATAAAAATCCTCACGGATAATCCCATCATTCAGAGCTTTCTCAAGATTTCTGTTGGACGCCGATATAATCCGAACATCAACCTGGATTAATTTATTACCCCCAATTCGACGGAGCTGCTGATCCTGCAGAACACGCAGCATTTTGGCTTGCAGAGCCAGTGGCAGCTCGCAGACTTCGTCAAGAAAAAAAGTCCCGCCATTGGCATATTCGAGCAGTCCGATTTTACGTTGAGTGGCCCCGGTAAAAGCTCCCTTTTCATAACCGAATATTTCCGCTTCAAAAAGATGTTCAGGAAACGCACTGCAGTTAACCGGCACAAAAGCTTTTAATTTCCTGTTGCTGTGGGCGTGAATGCTTCTGGCGATCAGTTCCTTACCGGTGCCGCTTTCACCGGAGATCAAAATATTGGAATTGGAAGGAGCTACACTCGTGATCATCTCAAATACCTGGCTGATGGCCGTACTTTTCCCGACGATATTGTCAAAACTGTATTTTGAGTCCAATTGGTCAAGCAGATTACGGCGCTCGATGAACAATTCGCGTTGGCGGAATCCCTTCTCGAGGATAATCCGCAGTTTTTCAAGTTCGATGGGTTTTTCAAGAAAATCGAAGGCACCGGCTCTCATTGTATTCACCGCACGATCGATGGTGCCATAAGCGGTAAAGATCACAAAAGGAGTTTCAGGAGCCGTTTTAACGGCAGTTTCCAGTACGGCCATTCCATCAACATCGGGCATCAGCAGATCACACAAGATGAGATCAAACTCCTCCCGCCCAATAAACTCACAAGCAAGTTTGCCGCCTGAGACTGCCAGGGGATCATAGCCCAGACTCTTAAAGATCAGACAAGTCCCTTTCAGCATGTCCGGCTCGTCATCAACAATCATAATTTTTGGATTTGGGATCATTTTCCTCTCAATTGGATAGGGGTAATTGTATTGTGAAAACAGCACCGCTGCCCGGAACACTATTGACCTTCAGCACACCATGGTGTCTCTGAATTATTGCCTTTGAAATGGACAGTCCCAGCCCGGTTCCCCGTGAGGTGGGTTTGGTTGTATAGAAGGGTTCGAAAACATGTGGGAGCTCCTCCGGTTTAATACCCTTTCCACTATCACTTACCGTAATATTAATTGTGTCTGAATTTGAAAGATTATTTTTTTCAGTATTGACCTGTATATGGATCGACCCTTTTTTTTCGATGGAATCAACAGCATTATTCAACAGATTGATGCAGACCTGTTCAATTTGCAGCTTGTCCACGGTGATTTCAGGAAGATCATCGGGGAACTCGGTCGTGACGGCAATATCCTGTGCCCTGAAGCGATGCCCTAAAAGATAGATACAGTCTCCGATCAGATCTTTCAAAGATGCCTTTCCGGGTTGAAACTGTACGCGCTGTGAATATTCCAGCAGACTCCGGGTATAGCGGGAGATGCGGCGGGTCTGTTGGCGGATAGTCTTCAAACCTTCAGCATATTCGCCACCATCACCCATTTGCAGCAGCATGGCGTCGGCGTGAGCGGCGATGACACCGGTGGGCGTATTGATCTCATGAGCTACGGTATCCACGAGTTCGCCTACGGTTTCCAGTTTCTGGGATTGGTTCAGCTGGGACTCCAAGCGTGCTTTTTCTTCTTCAATGTGACGCCGTTCCGTTATGTCAAGAACATATTCAATCATTTGCAGAACCTCACCATTTTCATCATAGATGGGATAGCCGTGTATATTCTGAATGATGGTTGAACCCTCTGGAGTTGTGTGAATATGTTCAACATTATAGGGTTTACCGGTTTGTTTTACTTTCTCGAGTGGGCAAGGGTGGTCTTTCCCGGAGCAGGGCTTTGATATGCCATGGGTCAGGGCATAGCATTTTGCCCCTTCATAAGGAGCACTGGTGGTGGCTGAATTAGCCAGTACGACTGAATAATCATTTGCATCAATCACATAAAAGGGATGGGATAAGGACTCGTACAAACTCATCACAAACTGACTCTGTCGCCTTAATTCTTTTTCGATCTTATTTCGTTTGGCAATATCGTTCTTAAGTTCTTTATTTGATAGATTCAGAGCTTCGGTTCTCTCCCGCACTAGTTCTTTGAGATGGTCATGGTAGTTGTGCAGTTCCGCTTCGGTTTTTTTGTGATCTTCAATCTCTGCCTGCAGATCGTCATGAGATTTGATCAGCGTCTGTTCGATTCCACCAATGTAATTGTGAAAAAATACCATGAGCAGTTGACTGATGACGAGGCTTACCAATATCAGGACTGCCGCAAAAGAATACAATTCACCAACTTGCTGGGTGACGTCGCTGAGCACGACGATATCGCCTATCTCAGTCTCGTTAGCATCCATCAATGGGATATAACCCCCCCGGTATTTAACATCATGGGTTGCAACACTAAATAATTCGCCGGAATGTTTTTTATAATGATTATCCATCTGCTGATCGAGCTCAGGCAGGTTGAGATCGATGGTGGCATCAATAATAACAGCTCGTGATAGCGCATCCCAGTCACCATGTTTCCCCAAAATCTGCTGGCCTTTTTCCCAGAGGTCTTGTCTAAGATGTTTTTTGTCCACGGTGAAAATTAACTCGGAATTCAATGATTGCTTGAGTTTGGGAGAGATGTGACTGATATCCATTCCGAGTTCGATATAGCCCTCAATTTCACCATCGATCATCCAGGGTCTGACCACTCGCAAAGTAAAAGTACCAAAGGTGCCGAGTTCAATACCCTGGACCTGCTCTTCAGTAACACGGGCTTCTTCCAGAGTCACACGAGTTATCTCATCTCCATAATAAGCAGGACTGTGGACTCTGAGAAAACAGGACTTATCTTTACCGATATAGTAGAAATGTGTGATGGCGTATTTTGTGCTGATATTTTCAAAAATAGGTTTTGATAATTGATAGAGCCGCTCCCGGTCATTATTGAGCCATGCGGATTGCAAGCTGCGGCTGCCATCAAAATAATCAATTTGGCTGGAAAGCATATTCCCATCATCGAGGAGCAATTGTTTGAATAGTTTGTCAACTGAACTCAGCTTAGTCCCTACAATTTGCGTGATATGGCGATTTTGCATCTGATAAATGGCAATGACAGAAGTTGAGAGTAACAGAAACAGCACTACCGCAAGCGGGAATAATATCCTTTGTTTGATGTTGCTGTGATTTTTCAAACCGGAACTCATATCAGATATGACAAAGGCTACTTAAGTAATAAGTCCAGGTTGTCAAGTAATCTGGGAACTAATTTGCGGAGTTTTTTATAACTCCGTTTATCCATATCGGGGAATGATAATGGCAGTCTGTAAAGAGGATCGAGCAGATAGGCGCTGTGGTCAATGATCAGGATTTCGAGGGGTAAAAAGGCTGTATTCTTCCTGGGACCCTGATCCAAAAGCGTAACCAGTTCACGGTCTCCCGGAGTTGCCATTTGTGATATTCCGTAGAGTACAATTTTTTTACCCGGCAGCTCAAAAGTAAAGACATGCTGATAACCGGTAGAAGTCTCCAATTTTGAAGTAAGCGCCTTTACGGCTGCCGAATGGTCGGTATAATCACGAAGTAAAATTTTATCTTCAAAATGTGGTGTATTTTTTTTATCAAAATGAAAGGTGATCAATTCCTGTTCCCTAAGACCGACGTCCGAGCCGAATCCGGTATTTGACCGCATCCTGAATTTTGGCATAGCACTTAGCAGATCTTTCTTAAACTTTTCGATGAAAAGGTGAACTTTGGGGTAGTCCTCTCTGAAATAGGCTCTGGCCCAGTATTCGGGATCCTGACAACTGATATAGGTCATTTTGTCTTTGGCTGTGATTCCGATGCGAATCCCTCCTAAAAAACTGGCTTCAGAGGGACCTAAATTCAGGGCTGCCTGCAGAAGTTCGTTGGATACGATCATCACCATGCGCTCCTGATCTGCAGAAAAGGTATATTGACCCAGCATGTCAAAATTGTTCATGAACATAGACTTGATGATTTCATCTGAAGTCTTCTCGACGGATAGCCCGCTCTCCCCAATTAGAATATACGGTTTCAGGAGTTCCGCAGCAAAAGTTGTGGAGAGTAGCAGAAAAAGAATTAGCGCATTGCAGATAAGTTTTTTACGGATGTATTTTGGTCTCGTTAAAGTCATTTTTCCTTTGTCATGTTTTATCAAATTAGAATGGAAGATTGTGTTCTGTTGAAAATTTGGAAGTTTCACACAGACTCCTGATGCCAGCCATTCTCGTCTCGGATTGTGATCGTAAAATGAGTCAGCCAATCCCCCAATTGTATAAAGTGGTGGCCATCTGAATTACTGATGCCGGTGAGGTGGTAATGACCCATGAGAACGGTGTCGATGCCACTGCGCCAGTGCTTTTCTGCAAAGGCTTTAAGCTCTCTGGTGTCTCTTACGCTCAACGAATGATCCCGGTTATGCTTGTTGCTTGTTTTTGAAACACATCTGGCTATTGAACAACCCAAATCCGGATGCACTAATTTAAATAATAAAATACTGATGGGATGACGAATAATTTTTCTCATCAGCCGGTATTTAAAATCTCTGCTGAGAATCCCATCGCCATGGGTTAGTAAAACACTCTCATTTTCGATTTTACAATGCAGATCACCTTTGTAAACCTTTGCATTGAAAAAACGCTTAAAAAATCCGAAGTCCCAGTAATCATGATTACCAAGTACAAAATGGATATCGATTCCCGATTTATGGATTTCTCTCAATTCACCAAGTATGTCACAGTACTGGAACGGAATGACATCCCGAAACTCAAACCAGAAATCGAAGTAGTCCCCGCCAATGATCAGGGTTCCACCCGTACTTTTGATTCTATCAAATTGTTGGAAAAGCTTGGCGCGGCGGGCTAACTCATCATCAGTCGAATTCATCCTGAAATGGCTGTCCGAGACAATATAAACCGGTAATTTCACGGGGCAAAATTACTGCTTACCTGCAAAATATTCATAACGTTTAGAACTCTGCAGCCGGACAGTGAACAAGGACTGATTCCCTTTGATCATTCGTGAAAGTAAACCTGTCTGAAACAGTTGCTTCTGGATATTCAGCGGAATAACGCCACTCCTTACCGAGCGCCTTTAAGTGCAGTTGGTATATCGTGAATACCATTCAATCAGCATTTTTTTCTTGCGCCGTTCCAGTAAGCTGTTTTAATATTGAACAGATGATAATAGGCAATGAACAGATGTACAATATATAAAATGCAGAACAAAACAAAAAAAGATGACTTGTCGCAGATACTATATGAGGCTGCTTGTCTCTATTATGAACATCAGTTCAGTCAGCAGCAAATTGCTGAAAGATTAGGTGTTTCACGTCCTGGTGTCTCACGGCTATTACAGAAAGCCCGGCAGCAGGGTATCGTAAAAATTGAAATCGTTGATCCCCATCAGCAGGGGACGCTTCTCGAAAACGGACTTAAAGAAAGTTTCGGATTGAAATCCGCTATCGTCATTCCTAATGACGACGAAGACGACGCAACCACCAAGGCGAGATTGGCCAGTGCCACCGCTAAATTTTTAAACCAGATTGTCAAGGCCGGCACTGCTATAGGAGTATCCTGGGGAACAACTCTGCAGGCAGTTTCATTGGCTATGCCAAAAATGAAATTGCGCGATGTGTCTGTCGTACAGCTCAACGGCGGTATTTCCCGGGCAGAATACGACACTCATGCCAGTGAGATTGTCCGAAGAATGGGTGAGCGTCTTTCCGCCATACCCTATCTTCTGCCGCTACCGGCCGTTGTCGATAGAGCAGAACTCAAGCAGACTATTATTTCAGATAAAAATATTGCCAGAACCCTCACGCTTGCCGAAAAAGCCTCAATAGCATTGTTTACCATCGGTTCTTTTGGTCACCATTCGGCTTTGGTTAAGGCGGATTATTTTGAATCCTCTGAGGTGGATCAACTTCTCGCAAATGGTGCGGTGGGGGATCTCTGCTCCCGGATCATCT
>CAZIYQ010000018.1:0-21278 GCA_964543505.1 uncultured bacterium
CACAACAATACCAACTTCCCGCTGACTGATTCTCATGACGGACCTGTATGTATTGCCTGCCATGCGGATGGTTATGTTGGAACCCCTACAGATTGTCAATTTTGCCATTTCGAGCAGTATAGCCTGACGCAAAATCCACCCCATGCTATTCAAATATGGGTCATATCAGACTGTGCTAACTGTCATGATGCAGTGGGCTGGGCACCCAGTATCTTCAACCATATGCCGCCTCCGGTTTCATGTAACTTGTGTCATCTGAACTCGTTGATGCAGGCCAATCAGAATGTCCCGGGGCATAGTACGCTTCCCATCGATTGTACCGGTTGTCATACGACAGACCTTTGGACAAACATGGTCTTTGACCATAGTGTAACCGGATTTCCGCTGGACGGCGTTCACGCAACAACAGCTTGCATAGTTTGTCATTCCACGGCATATTTGAATACCTCGCCGCTGTGTTCCTCCTGCCACATGGACAACTATCTGGGGACAACCAATCCGGACCATCAGCTTCAGGGCTGGCTTGCTGATGACTGTGAACTTTGTCATGATGCCACAGGCTGGACTCCCAGTAGCTTTGATCATTCGACAGTCCCCAATACACCCTGCATCAACTGCCATGAACCCCAGTGGATCCAGGCCAATACGGCCAACCCGGATCACGTACTCAATGGCCAGGATTGTGGCGGATGTCATTCGTTTGATAATTGGTCCGATGTGGTGGTCGATCATTCACTGGCCAATACAGGTTTTGAACTGGCGGGTCTTCATTTGAATTTGTTGTGCAGCCAATGCCATCCCAACGGATTTGATAATGGTGGGGTGATACGGGATTGCACCTCGGCTGACTGCCATCTGACAACTTATTATCAATCCGGCGAAGTGCATCATTTCACGACGCCCTCCGGGGGGTATCCAATAGAATACTGCAGTTACTGTCATGACGATAACACAGCGGGATTCAACCCAAGTATTTATGCACACGGTTCTGTCACTGTCGGCTGCTATACCTGTCACCAGTTCGATTACGAAGGGGTAATAACGCCCAACCATGTGGGCTTAGGATACAGCCAAAGTTGTAATAATTGCCATATTGAAGATAACTGGCAGGCGGTGGATCCGCACCAGGCACCCGTTGGCCCCTGTGGAGACTGCCATAATTACTACGGAAATAATGGTGATCCGCTTCCTTCAATTGATCATACCACCGCCCCTAAACTGGCTTCTAATGTGGACAATTGCCAGCTCTGTCATAATAACACCAGCAATTGGCAGAATGTGGTTTTTTCAAACAATCGTCACGACGGCTCGACGTATCAGATCTATTTTAATATTTATGGCGGAGAGCACAATGGCGAATGGGGCAATTCCTGCTCAAACAATTGCCATACCTTCGGTTCATTTAATACATTTTCCTGTTACGACAACTGTCATGCGAATGTGCATACACGGACACATATGTATAATGAACATTGCGGTGGCGGCGGTGATATCCCCGGGGAAGATACTACTGACCCAACGCGGGTCTGTGCTTCCTGTAATAGTTACAATCCATATTGGCACGTAAGTGTTCAGTATCAGGATGGCAGTTGGTCCAACCCCACAACCTTTAACCAATGTTACCAATGTCACCCCAATGGTGATAAAAATGGTCCCTGCGGAGATGATTAATTTGACTAATAGGAGCTTATGAAAAAAATTCATACACGGCAACCTCGAATCTTGAACCGCAAAACTAAACTACTTCTCGCACTCGTTGCCCTCTTGTCTGTCGCAATGGTACAGGAGCTTAACCTGGATCAACCCTGTGAGGATTGCCACGAATCCCAAGACTGGAACATTCTCCGGTCTTTCGATCATTCCGATACCCGCTTCGCTCTGAAAGGACAGCATCAGTTTATTGACTGTACAATATGCCACACGGGCACAACCCTCATCGAAAAACATGCTTTCAAAGAGACTTCATCTCTGTGTGAGGATTGCCATTTCGACCCACACGATGCGCGTTATGGATTTGATTGCGACAGATGTCACACCGCCAACGACTGGCTGGATATGAACTGGCGGGATGCCCACGACGGGACATTTTTCCCGTTACTGGGTGCTCATAAATTATTGGACTGTTTCACTTGCCACAGAACTCTGGGGGCAAATGATGCGGGGATTGACCGACCTGATTTTGAATGCAACAGTTGCCACGCTGACCGCTTTGAAGGGGTGGAGGCTCACGAACCTTTCACGACCCACTATTGCGAAATGTGTCACAATCCTTTTGCCTGGGTCCCCGCCCAATTTCAATTACATGATGCTCTCTTTCAAATTTACTCCGGACCGCACAACGGCCGTTGGACAGATTGCACTACCGAATGTCATGTCAATGCAAATAACTACTCAGATTTTTCCTGTGGTTTGAACGGAGTATGCCACAAACACGATAAAAATAGAATGGACAGCCAACATAATGGGAAATCCGGATATGCCTATAATTCGCATCGTTGCTACTCCTGCCATGGTTAGAGGAGTTTTACATCATATTTTGGGAGTCGGGTTGCTCCTGGCTTTCCTGTTCCCCGCTGATGGAAATTCACAGGTCACAGTAACCGGATCTGTTACCTATGTTACTTCTCAATCCTTTTACACGGACTTGGGTAGAAAGGATGGCCTGGCCATCGGGGATACCGTGCGGGTTGCCGCTGAAGAGCAAGCTGTTGGGAGGGGTATCGTCACCAATCTTTCGACCAAATCCACTGTCTGTTCAGTGCTTGTCAATAACGGGATTGCTGTGGGCAATAAAGTAACAGCACAGATTCAGGCCGGCAGTGAAAAACCTTCTATTGCTGAAGGGGGTTTTACAGAATCTGCAAAACCCCGGAAAGGCAAGTCAAAGATCAGCGGCAGCCTGTCAATACGTTCCAATCAGACGGATGTGACCAGAGACACCTTGTCCAGCACTCTACAACGGAATTATGCCCTCGTAAATTTGTCTTATACCAATGTGCTGGGGCTGCCTCTGTCGCTCTCACTCTATGCCAGAACCCGCTACTCCTCCGAAACAACATCGGCAGGGGTACGCTGGTACCGCATGAGACTGCAATATACTCTGGGAGAATGGAATGTGACTGGCGGCAGAGTGTACCTGAACGGTTTAGGCGGTGCCGGGGCTCTTGACGGGATGACCCTCTCCCGCAAGCTGGGCCGCTTCGACTTGGGCCTCGCAGGAGGTCTGGCACCTCATGAAACGGGGTCCAGCGATCCCAAATACGGCGCTTATGCCCGCTACACAAATCGTCAGAGTATGCTCAGGAGTTTTAACTTTGCCGTGATGCAGGTTGACTCAGGGTCGGTGACTCACCCGTATTCGGTGGCCAGCCTGCTGTTTCAACCCTCGGAGTTCATTAGTCTGAATACGAACACAACAATTGATTTGCCTGCAGGTGGACAGAGCTCGGGGCTTTCAGCTGCGAATTTGTATCTTGATTTTCACTGGAACCAATTCATCAGAGGTGGTGTCAGTTTGAATTACACGGCCAACAACAGCTATTACGATAACAATATTTCACCTCTGGATTCTGTTTATAAAAACCTCACACGCACAAATGGCGGAGCAAGATTATCCATTCGCACCAGTTCCACAACTTCACTGACGGTTCTGGCTAATCTGCTGAATCTTGAAAATCAGAGTACTCCACAACAAAATTATCGTTTGAATTTTGATGAGGAGGACCTATTGGGGAGAGATATCGATCTGAAATTTTCTCTGTACCATATTGGAGGTGTTTTTTATAAGGAGACTGGCGGATCAGCAGGAGCACAACTGTCCTTTGATAATCTTGATATTTATACCGGTATCAAAATGGATACTTACCAATATGGCATTGGCGGGCAGCAGAAAACCCGCAAGACACTGGATGTCAATTTAGATTATCGGTTTCTGAGGGCTTTTAATGCGGGTCTGTATGCCGAGTACGCTGTTTCCAGTGACGAAGATTTATTCTATACTTCTGCCCAGTTAAGTTACCGCTTCCGGCATTAAGCTCCCAGGTGAGAGAGCTCATCCTGTACCATCCCCATGAGCTCCAGAATCAATTCACCTGAAAAATCGAAGCTAATATTCATTTCAGCCCAGACTTCAGGAATGGATTTACTGGACCCAAGACGCAATCCTGCCATATAGGCCTGCAGACCCTTTTGGTTGTCCGCTTTAAAATTCCGATAGACCTGCAGAGCTCCAAGCTGGGCGATCCCATACTCGATATAATAAAACGGGACGGTGAAAATATGCGGCTGTCTCTGCCAAAAATTCATGAGTTCCTGTCCATAACCAGACCAGTTCACAAGTCCGGTGTCGAATCGCGTATAGATTCTAACAAAGGCATCGTCGCGTTCCGTGCTGGTATGGTCAGGGTGCAGATAAAGCCAATGCTGAAAGGCATCCACAACGGCACACCAGGGTAAAAAGGTAATGATACCCTCCAGGTGTTCCCTGCGGGAACGGAGGTAATCCGACTCTGAATAAAACGTATCCCAGTATTTGCTGGTCATCAGCTCCATTGACATGCTGGCAGTCTCCGCGACCTCAGCAGGAGTATCTCGGTAATGACACAAAGGTTCATCGTTGGTAAGGAAAGTGTGCATGGCGTGTCCGCCTTCGTGCATCAGAGTGGTTACATCTCTCTGTGTGCCGGCGGCATTCATGAAAATGAAAGGCATGCCCGTAACGGATAGTGGATAGTTATAGCCACCTGGTGATTTGCCTTTGCGGGAGTCCAGATCAAAGAGCCCGGCCGAATCCATTTTATCCAGGTACACGCCAAATTCAGGTCGAAGCGTGGAGAATATTTTTTTGGTGTGAGACAATAGCTCTGAGCCGGTACTGAAAGGTTTTAACGGTTGCAGATCCGCCGGCTCACCGGAGACATCCCAGGGACGATAATCCCCTTCAGCAAGCCCCAGACGTTCGCGATGCCTGGCAACCACTTCTCTTGCCAGAGGAACTACATGTTTTTCGATGGCATCGTGAAATATTTCGGCATCCTGTGGTGAATAATCAAAACGGTGCAGGTTGGCATGCTGATAGTCTCTGAAATTGTCAAAACCGGCATTCAGGGCGACCTGGTGCCGTAACCCGATCATCTCTGAAAATACCACATCCATATCGGACTTGGCGGATTGCCTCGAGGTCATGATGGCTTTCCAGGCTCTTTCTCTTTCAGCCCGATCGTTGGATTGCAGTTTAACAGCAGCCCTGGGCATGGGCAGGATCTCACCATCAATTGTGGCCGTTAAAGCACCTGCAATTTGCTCATATTTTGAGGATAACTTCGACAGCCGGGCATCCAGCGGTACATTTTCGGCTCTGAAAATTTCCAGATCCCGTGATAATTTCTTTTTCAGCTGGGAATAGCGTTCTTCTCCCAATTTATCATAGTGGGAGTCTCCGGTAATTTTCTTATCGACTAAATTGGCAGCCTTACTCACTTCAGGGTGAATTTCGGAGGCGAAGCACTCATATTTATTCACATAATCCTGATTGTCTGTGTGGCAGGACATATTGATATAAGTCCAGGCCAATTGTTCGTCAAATACTGAAATGACCTCGCTGTAATGCAGAATGAGCTGCTCCAGTTCTGCGGCGGTCCCGGGAGTTTCCTTCAGTAATCTCTCGAAATAGGGGCTAAGATCCGACCAGCTGTTAATTTCTAGATCAGCTGGAATATATCCGCTTAATTTATACATGAATACCCTTTCAGATCAGGACTCGATACCGAGGAATTTGGCTTTTTGTCCCTGGAAATAAGAACTTTCAGGATCGATCTTCAAGGCCTTTTCAATGGTCTTTACGGCCTCATCGGCTTTTCCCATACTCCAGTAAACCTCAGCCTGGGTGTCCAGTATATTGGCCTGAAGCGTTGCATCGTCACGCGCTAATTCTGCGGCATGACCTGCCCGTTGGAGGGCTGCCTCAAGATTCAGCTTCAGCTCGGTCATGCGCCAGGCATAGGCATTCAGCGCGCTGGGATCATCAGGATATTTGCTGGCCATCGCCTCGAGTGCAGCTACTTCCTGAGTCGTATCATTTTGGGAAGCATAGTATTGGGCCATTTGCTGATAAGCATCATAAACATATTTGGAGAAATTATACTTTAAAATGAACCGATCAATACCGGAGCGGTTACCATCAAACAGATCTTTCATTGCCAGGAAATAGCGTGCATGATTGACTTCTTCTGCAGAACTGTCGGCATGACTTTTCAGAATGGAGGTGTACAATTCCGCGGCATTGTCGAAATCCCCACGGTCTTCGTACTTGCCGGCAATCTGAACCATCAAATCCAGATCAGTGGGTGAATTTTCATAACGGGCCAACAGGTCCGTCATGGTATTTTTACCTGCCAGTATATCACTTAGACGTGATTGGTATTGATCGGGAGGTAAGTAACCAATGATGCGGTCCACCTCACTGCCATCCGCTTTTACGAACACCATTTGTGGTACGCCTTCTATTTTATACTGCCGGGAGAGTTCTTTGCCCTCGCCTTCATTAGCATTTAATTTCAGATTTAAAAGTGAGTTTGCGACTCCGATAACTTTTTCATCCACAAATGTTTCGGCATCCAGCCGTTTGCACCACTGTCATGTATCCGTGTAAAACTCGAGTTGGATGAGTCTGCTGCCGGCCGCGACCTGAGCATCTGCAAAACTGGTTTTTGCCCAGGGAAATGTTGGTGTGGATTTGCTACAATACAGCACAAAAAGTGATAGAGAGAGCAGGAGTAGTAGTTTGTTTCTCATGTTTTACCTTTCAAGTTTGGCTGGAAATTTACAACGCCGCCGAATCAAAAAACCCTGTCTTTTTCCTCGATTTTGGTGATAATATTTGACCATATTTAATTAACATAACGAGGTAATTACCGTGCAGAATAAATTTATCAAAATCGGATCTTGGATCATCGTCGGTCTCTTCATTCTACAATGTAAATCGGTTTTCACTCACATCAAACCTGTTCAGGGGTCGGGCAGACTGGTGACCCTTGATGAAAATTTTAGCGACTTCGACCGGATCGATATCGGACACACTTTTAATGTAGAGATCACTCATGCCGATCACTACAGCGTCACCCTGCGGATTGACGATAATCTTGAAGAATACCTCGATGTATTCCAATCTGAGCAAACGCTGGAATTGGGCCTCAAGGGAGAGTTTCGTTACAAAGACATTACTTTAACAGCCCAAATCACTCTGCCTGATCTACAGCAACTGCAACTTAGCGGAGCAACTTCAGCCAGGCTGAATGATTTTAAGCTGCAACATGATGTGGCCATCAGCTGCTCCGGAACCGGTAAAGTAACCGGTACTCTCAACTCTGAAGATCTGAATGTTGAGCTGTCGGGGGCATCCCGACTGGCACTTTCAGGAAGGGGAAAGAATCTTATATTAGAGGTGAGCGGTGCCAGCACGGCCGATTTGGGTGACTTTTTGGGTCACGATGCTGAAGTTGAGATCAGCGGTGCCAGCCAGGCGACGGTCAATCTCACGGGGACCTTCGATGGCGAGGTCAGTGGTGCATCGACCCTGTATTACAGCGGTGCTGCAGAGCCCGGACACATTGAAACTTCAGGTGCATCCAGTATCGTAAAAAAGTATGAATAGTGGCCGGAAGCAAACGCCGGATCTCCATTCGCGGATGGATAAATACCCCTGTCACCTCGCGCTATCAATGACTGGGTTAGTGGCGATTTATTTTTAAGATCTAAAAATAGCAACTCGATGCTAAACAAAGATATTTACCAAATTGTAAAAATGATTCCCCGTGGGAAGGTAGCGACTTACGGTCAGATCGCAGCTATTTACGGCCGCTGCTCAGCCAGGCAGATTGGTTTCGCCATGGCAGCAACCCCTGCCGATGAGGGGATCCCGTGGCAGCGGGTCATCAACAGCAAGGGCAGGATCAGTCCCCACAGCGGAGGGGGCGGGTCTGAAATTCAACGCCAGCTTCTGGAGCAGGAAGGCATTCAATTCGATAACTACAATCGTGTTGATTTTTCAATTTATGGCTGGGAGGGACCCACATTTGAAACTCCAGGCTTTAGCGATGAAAATACGCTCTACTGATCGAACCTTCCCCTCGCATGCCGGCTGAGCTAGAAGTTTCTCTTTCAGAGGCCAGAAATCTTATCCTGACTGCCCAGGGATTGGGAACAAACCCGGTGCCACTTCAAGGGGAAGCGGGAACCTACGAGACCATCCAACGCCTGGCCTATCTTCAGATCGATTCAATTTCAGTGGTCTGCAGAGCTCATCACCATACACTTTGGACGCGCCAGTCAAATTACATCCCGGAAAATTTAAATAAACTGCTGGCAAAACGCCTGATTTTTGAATATTGGGGTCATGCTGCCAGTTACCTGCCGATGCAGGATTACCGCTATTACCTCCACCGCATGGAACGCTTCAAGGACCCAACGGATAAAAGGCTTAATGATCGTCTCGAGCGCTGCCGTCACCTCATGACACCGGCACTGGATCGGATCAGGGAGGAAGGTCCCCTGGGTGCATCTGACTTCAGCAAACCCAAAGGGTATAAATCCGGTGTCTGGTGGGATTGGAAACCGGCCAAGATCGCCCTGGAATTGCTCTACTGCCGGGGAGAGTTGATGGTCAGCGAGAGGCGTAATTTCCAGAAAATATACGATCTGCCCGAGCGGGTGCTACCGACGGAAACCAATGTCACATCCCCTGGGAAAAAGGAAACCGCTCGCTTTTTCATCACCCGGGCTCTCGAAGCATTGGGGATTGCAACCGCCAATGTGATCAGGGAGTACCTTAGGGCACCCGGGAAATCTGAAACGGATATGGGCCTCAGGAAATTGATGGAAGCAGGCATAGTTGCATCAGTCCGGCTGGAGGGCTGTGATGGCAGGGGCTATTTCGCACTGCAATCTTTGCTGGAAAACGCCTTACAAATCCAACCGCCTGAAGCACAACTCCACATCCTCTCCCCTTTCGATAATCTCGTTATTCAACGCCGGCGACTGCAGCAAATTTTCGGCATTGAATATGTGCTGGAATGTTATCTCCCTGCCCAAAAACGGGTTTACGGCTATTTCGTTCTGCCCATTCTTTGGGGGGACAGGTTCATCGGACGCATAGATGCAAAAGCGCACAGGGCAGCCCGGACACTCATCATAAAGAATCTGGTATTTGAACCCGGGACAGGTGTGAATCCGGCAGGCCTATCAGGCCTTTCTGATAAAATAAAGGCCTTTGCTGAGTTTAACAATTGCAACAATATCGTCATCGAAAAGGGCCAGCCGTTTCGGCTCATCGACAAACTCAAACGACTCTTGAAATAAACTGATGTTGACCGTCAGTATAAATCTTTCAAGTAATCCATTGTGGATCACCTCCAATTGGAACTAAATTTATTGGCAATGAATGATTAATTTGACGGCTAATTTATAATGAAGTAAGCCTATTGGAGGAGTTAAAATGGCTATCACATATATCCCTACCGGGGTGGCTGGTTTAGATGACATTCTGCAAGGTGGTTTGATCTCAGGCCACTCGTACCTGCTTGTGGGGTCGACTGGAACGGGGAAGACCATTCTTTCCTTACAGTGTGTCATTAACGGCACATCCCGTGGGGAAAAATGTTTGTATATCACGCTGGCAGAGCCGGGGAAAGAAATTGAGAAAAATATCGCCGGGTTCGGGTGGAGTCTTTCAGGCGTTGATCTTGTTGATTTATCCCAGCCAAATGTTCCTGATGAACCAGTAGGCGAATATCAATTTTTCTCTCCCAGTGAAGTTGAGCAGGACAACACCTGGCAGGCCATCTATCATGCCATTGACAAGAGCAACCCGCAACGAATTGTGATAGATTCTGTGACCCAGCTGCGTTATCTTTCTACGGATGAGTACCAATATCGCAAACAAATACAGGCGTTCGTACGACATTTAAATGCTCGCAATTGTACAGCCCTGTTAATTTATGAACCAACAGCAATGGAACAGGAGGCTTCGGTTGCTTTGGCGGTTGATGGCATTATCCGGCTGCGGCGTGACCTTTCACCAAATCGGGCGATTGATGTACGTAGTATCTCCATAGAGAAACTGCGGGGATCCGGTTTCTTATCGGGATTACACCCCCTGCGCATCACCTCACAAGGCATCAACATATTCCCTCACATCATCGAAGAGCTTAGCGCTGGGAAAACCGAATACAAGAAAATCCCATCCAGCTTGCCACAACTGGACGAATTACTCGGCGGGGGAATTGAAGCGGGGACAAGCACCATCATCACCGGACAGGCTGGTGTTGGTAAAAGTTCACTGAGTATGCAATTTGCCCTTGGGGAAGCCAAAAAGGGAAATAAGGCCCTGCTCTTTACCCTCGAGGAACCAGAAGCGTCCATCCTTGCACGCTATAAGATGATTGGCATGCCCGCTGAAGAAATGAAAGAGAAAGGGTTGCTTCAGATACTGCCAATCAATGCGATGAATATCTACCCTGATGAACTACTGGCTATCTTGAGAACAGCGGTAGAATCAGATGCTTGTCAAACGATTGTGCTGGATAGCCTGCGAGGCTACAACCTGGCAATGGAACAATTTGGAACATTAATTGCTCAAACGCAAAACCTTGTCAATTACTGCCGGAGGGCCGGCGTAACATTACTTATTGTCAATGAAATTGAACACCTGACAGGAGACTTGCGCCTTACGGAAATGGGGGTCAGTTATTTGGTGGACAATGTTATTCTTTTACGCTATGCCGAAATCGATGGCGCCATTATCCGCGTCATTGGCTGTTTGAAGAAACGCCTGGGATATTATCAGCCGGAATTGCGAACATTCTCTATATCGTCGGAGGGTATTCAAGTAGGGGGGAAATTAAGCGGAATGCATGGAATTTTGACAGGTGTCCCCGAGCAAAGAACCCCTAATGAGAGATGACAAAGAAAAAAATCCAGAAAAACCTTTAATTGGCCTATTGATTGCCAACCCTGTTGACCGTAAGCTTCTGGTCGATTTTATCAGTCAGTCCGGGTATTCAGTGAGTGCCCCCGAATTTTCCCGATCGGCTATTGAAAAATTGGAGGGTGTCAGTATGGTCATCATTGATGAAGCGTTGCTTCGGCAGTGTGGAACCCCGCTTTTAAAGTTGAAAGAGTTGTCAGGGGCAATTTTTCTGCCCGTTTTGGTCGCCTCAAAAACTAACAAGATCAATGTTTCTTGGTTTGGACAAGGATTTGATGATATTCTTCGCTTGCCAATAGGCAAGGCGGAGCTTATTGCGCGATTGTCGAATTATCTGCGGCTGAGAGAGCAATCTCATGAATTAGTTCGCCGAAGCGACATAATGTTTCGCTCCCTGGTTGAGCAATCTCTGGTTGGGGTATTCCTCATTAGCGAGGGAAAGCCGATAGTTTATAACAATGATGCGATTGCCCAAATTTTTGGCTATCATACGGATGAAATTATAGGCAAAGTTGAATTTTTAGATTTAATCCACGCAGACGATCGACAACAAGTATCCGCCTCTATTCATGAACTCATGGCGGCAGAAAGAAACCATGTCCAGTATGAATGTCGCGGGCTATGTAAAAATGGCAGCCTGGTTTACTGTGAAGTATTCATGAGGAGAGTCCAACACAAAAAACAATTATCCATCATCGGGGCATTGGTAAATATAAATGAGCGCAAGATAGCAGAAGCGGCTCTACAAACCTCGCTACAGGAAAAAACATTGCTGATCCGCGAACTCTATCACCGCACCAAGAACAACATGCAGGTGATTTCTGCCATGATGCATCTGCAGTCGAGGAGTATATCCGATGAAAACATACGGTTCATATTCCTTGAACTCGAGACCAAAATACGGTCCATGGCACTGGTGCACGAGAAGCTCTATGAATCGGGCGATCTTTCTTCATTGAATCTGAAAACCTATTTCAATGATCTTATCTCGCTTGTTCGACAAAGTTACTTGACGAGTGATGACCACATTCAAATTCATTATCAGGCCGATAATGTGCCGGTTCTCATCGACACCGCCATGCCCCTGGGCTTGGTGTTGAACGAGCTTCTCTCTAACGCTGTTAAACACGCCTTTCCCGGAGGAAATAAAGGGATAATTCAGGTGCGGCTGGACAAAGGTCCGAGAGAAGGGTTGGTGATCGAAGTTTCGGATAACGGTGTTGGCTTTCCCAAAGACTTTGATGTGAAAAGGGACAGCCATCTCGGTTTGCAAACGGTGGTTGATTTGGTCAGACATCAATTAGACGGCGAAGTGGCCTTCGAGAGCAAAAACGGCCTCAGTTGCCGGATTGTAATCAAGAAAGAATTATACGACAGGCGTGTTTAAAACCATGAAAAACCGTTGAGAGTTCTTATTGTCGAAGACGAAATCTTGACAGCGATGAGCTTGCGGCTGGATATAGAAGATCTTGGAGCAGAAACACTCGAACCCGTCACAAAAGGTGAAGACGCTGTGGAGATTGCACTGCAGGAAAATCCCGATTTGATCCTAATGGACATCCGTCTTGCAGGTGTAATGGACGGGATTGAGGCCGCTGAAAAAATATTAAAAATAAAGAAAATCTCCATTCTTTTTATGACTGGCTACGCTATTGAAGATATAAAAGAACGTACCAAAATATTTGATCATCTTGGTTTTCTTGCAAAACCAGTCGATATAAATAAGATCAAAAAGATTATGAATACATATAATTATCGGTGAAGTTCTTAACATCGAGAAACACCATTATTTAGCAATGCAGAGGATTTGGTTGTTATGGGTCACTTTCAAAGTTCAGTAAGGTACATTTTGTCTGAAATTTCACCCATGGGGTCCACCTCTAAACCAACCCTCAATGGGGAATATTCCCGTTAAATAATAAGTAGGCAGTTTTGCAATATTATCCACTAAGTGTAGTTTTATGATATGGTAAAAGTTGAAAAACTGTTACATAGGATATTACTTGGGTCTTCGGACAGTAACATTAGTTTTAGTGATTTATGCCGGTTACTGTAAAGATTGGAGTTTAACGAGAGAATAAAGGGAGATCATCACATTTTCTTCAAGAATAATATCGAAGAAATTATTAACATACAACCAAGAGAAAACTTGGCAAAAGCATATCGAGTTAAACAAATCAGAAATATTATATTGCATTACAAATTAGGGGATTTATTAAATGTGTAAATACGAAATTATCATTTATTGGAGTAAAGTTGATGATGTTTATATTGCAGAAGTACCAGAATTAGCAGGTTGCAAATCGGATGGAAAGACTTATAATGAAGCCATACAAAATATTGAAATTATCATTAATGAATGGATTGAAACTGCTAAAGAATTGAGCCGTCCAATACCGGATCCCAAGGGTAGATTGATCTTCGCATAATTTCAAAATTTGCTAAATATAGCTAAGTTCTAATAATTACATCATTCTGTTTAAATGAGTTTAAATTCTGTTAAGGTAATGAAGCCTGATAGTCAAATAATCATCAACGGGAATATTGCCGTTAAATATTAGCAATGCTGCAACAATTAAGGGGGAACCAATGAATATGAACATGAAGCGAGTTCTCTTCTGGACTCCGAGGGTTTTATGCATTCTTTTCGCGATCTTCTTGAGTGTGTTTGCCTTAGATGTATTCAGTGAAGGTTATGGTCTTTGGAAAACAATTGGTGCTCTGCTACTCCACCTAATACCAACATTCATCGTCGTCATCGTGTTAGTCATAGCATGGCGTTGGGAATGGGTTGGTGCGATCCTGTTCAGCGCTTTGGCGTTGTTCTATCTGGCCACGACCTGGGGACGATACCATTGGAGCGCTTATGTGTCAATTTCCGGACCACTGTTTCTGATAGGTATTCTTTTTCTGCTCAACTGGAGATACAGAGCAGAGGTGCGAAAGCGGCAGTTGCAGACGTTGCTTCGTAACGCGCCGTTAACCGGCTGAATCCAACTGTTACAAGCCAAATAGTTTAATGAACCTAAATTGATTTAAATGCTGTGCTGCCGGGTAGAAAAAATACATTTCTTCAATATTAGCAGGAGTACAAAATGAATGATCTTATTTACCAACTTCCGATTTTAATTGTTGCTCTTTTCTGGGTTTCTGTAGTCGTGATTTTCTACAATCTGTTTTCACGGTTTGTTAAAGCTGTCGAAATCATCGCTGATAAATTCAACAAATTGCAAAGCATCTTATAGCGTTTTTGTTCGGCTTCTTGAGCTGCAATGTACAGCGAAATAGAGTTATCGATTTTTGGAGTTGGACTTAAAAACAATTAGCAACGGGGAATTCCTGTTAAAAGTTAATAAGGTGTTCAACGTTCACCATTAGTAGCAGAGCCTCTGATTGTTTTTCTGCTTTTACTGAAATTCTATGAAATTGCGTCTGCCAGATCTCTCTTTGAATTACCCATCGCAAGGATTGAACGGATGATGAGATCCAGCGATACCGTTGGATCGCCATGTTCCATTTTAGCAACACGGGATTGACTTGATTTGATGAGTTTGGCGAGTTGAATCTGTGTTAGTTTTTTTTCAAGCCTATTTTTTCTTAAATAATCACTCAGCATGAGTTTTAATTCAATATACTCAACTTCTTCCTGGGTTAAACCAAGAAATTCTTCTGCAGAGCCGGTTTTCCAACCGCGTTTTTCAAGTGATTGTATTTTACTATTATCCATTATCGTAATCCTTAATTCTTTGCTTACAAGTTTCAATGACCAATCTGGGCGTTTCTTTTGTCTTCTTTTTGAAAATCTCAAGAATGATCACAGCGTCTGAATCAATACGATAGACGATGCGCCAGGTACTATCTTTATCCGCAATTCGAAGCTCATGACAGTTTTTCCCAATAATGGGCAGCGGTCTTGATTGCGGCAAGTTTAGTGAAACACCTTGTTGAAGATTTCTCAACAAGAATCCAGCTTCTAATCTGGCGGACGATGAAAACGGTGGTGATTTTACTTCACCATGCATCCAAACAAGGGGTTTCGCTTTCGTAAGCACAGAGATAATTTATGTCATATATGACATTTTATACAATAATAAGTAAGTTGACGATCGATGCAACAGACGTGTGGAAAATGTGCTCATGAAATGTTAGATTTTATAGCTCAGTATATTTCGGCCGTCATCGCCCAAAATATCAACTGTTACTCATCTTGTCAGCTGGGATAGGGTTGAGAGCTGATATCAAGAGCAGATTCGAACTTTATCATCAATTTCGTCAGGTAAATAATTGTGGACCATCTTCATTTAGGTTTAAATTCTGTCATGATAATAAATCCTGATTTTAAATTATTTATCAACTGGAATATTCCCGTTAAATATTAGTTAGGCCTAATTTTTTAGGATTATATTATTAAAAATTGAACTGTATTAAGAAAAATATCAAATATTTATTATTTGCCTTAATAGTTTGCATCATATTCTTGAGATGCGATAGTGACAAATATCTAGATAATCAATTCCAGTTAATTGATCTCGAACATGCAAATATTGTAAATATATCTATCAACAATTATAATGTCAACGTAGATAGTGTTGGGCAAATTACAACAGGGATTATGTTGTTTTCTGATTCGACAATTTCCATTCAATTTATTGATAAATTATATCTCGCTGGTTTTTGGGTTGGGTGTGAGGATTATGAAGATCCATCAGCAAACTTATCTTGGGTTGGTACTTATCCAGGTAGTAACTATACATCCAATTGGGGAGAAAATAAACGAGGTGTTTTTTATTACGCACGTCATACAGTTGATCCAACAATTATCAAATGGCCTCTAGAATATGGATATCCTGTAGATGAAACTGGTAATCCTATAATAATGGGTGATTACATGACGTGGTCCGCACTTACGTCAGACTCATTAGAAATTCCAATACTATCCCATCCAATACCTCACCTGGTTTATACACACCATGTCTGGGGCTACAGTAATTGGATCTACAGTTTTTATGATCTGAAACAATCAATTTTTATTCGTTTTACTATTCAAAATATCGGAGCAGCGGATCTACACAATATATATATCGGTTTTTATACTGACACTGACCTCCTACCGTATGGTAATTCAACTGGGTATGACTATCAAAATGCCATAAGCTATACATATACTCCAACAGATACCGGGTGGACTAATGTTGCTGGAATAACTTTTCTGGAAATTAATGGGGAAACAAATCCAAGTTCTCTTATAACTAGTCACCGAATAATGAGGAAGAATGCGGTGCTCGATCCAGACTTTGGTGAAATTGGATTTGAAACTGCTGAACAAGTTCTTTATGCTCTTAAGGGATTATCTAATTCAGGTGAGTCAATGATTGATCCAATAACTTTAGAACCTACATTATACGCATTTACTGGAGATCCAGTATTTGGAACAGGATGGCTTGATACACTTGGAGATGTCAGAAGTTTAATCAATGGACCAGTTCTATCTATTGGAGCTGGTGAGACTGCCAGTGTCACAGTTCTTTTACACTACGCCAAGGGTGAAGGGCTAGCTGAAGCAATAGAGCATTTAAGGAATGAGATAAATATTATAAGGGCCATGCCAGAATCATGGATAGTAGATGATAATTGAATTAGGCCTAACGTATTAAGACTTCGCAGTTGACCAACATATCAGTATGCCCAGGTCAATTGTCATGGTTGAATATGCTTCGAATGACGTTTACAGGGGAATAATATAATGCGCAGATTTTTTTACTTCAGCAACTACCTAATTTCTTTACTCGGATTTGACTGAATAAGGCTTATCGAATGAGGGAAGACTAATCCGAGCGCATAAAATAACATTCGCAATATCGCACAAATATCATGTATAATATTGCATCATAAAAGATTCATAATATACACATGAGGTGAAAAAATGCCCATCAGCATAACCGAAGACATCAGATCAATAACAGATCTAAAACGCAACACAAACTCAGTTCTCGATCAAATACATAAAACCAAACGCCCGGTTATTTTAACTGTTAACGGCAAAGCTGAGGCCGTTCTGATTGACGCCAAAGAATATGAAAAAACCACGAATGCCTTCAATCTGTTAAAACTGCTGGTATCAGCTGAGGAGGAACTCAAAGAGGGAAGGTTTACTGAAGCCAAAGGTTTTTTTCAGGAGTTTAAGCGTGCCAAAGAAATATAAAATCAATATCTCCCGAAGTGCCCAAATGGATCTGGAACAAATTTTCTTTTATATAGCTGACGACAGTATAAATAATGCAAAAGAATTCGTTCTTGAATTGGAAAAGAAAATTTATAATCTTGATACTCTCCCTGAGCGTTTTGCGCTAATTCCCGAGAATATTTTTTTCGGGACAAACTACCGACATCTCATTCACGAAAAATATCGCGTCATCTATAAAATAGACGCTGAATACGTTTACATCTTAAGAGTGATACATGCAGCGAAGCTCTTAGTTTTATAGAAACTCACACAGATAGATTAATAGAGATCACCGAAGGTTCCATGCTCATTGCGCCCCCTTCGCATCATTGGGAAATTGGGAATGCCTTCTCTGCTATGAATAAACGAAATAGAATTCGTTGTCCAGCGACAATTAAAATTTCCTATCAGATTTATAGAGATAGGTTTAACAGAATCCATTGAGATAGCTTTTAAAACCGGACTTTACGCTTATGATTGTTATTTTATTCAATGTGCAAAAAAGTACAATTGCCCAATTTTAACATGGGTAAACGTCTCAAAGATACTGCAACTAATTTAAATGTTAATATTTTGTCGGATCTTATTATAAAGTCCGCCAGGTAAGTAATTGTGGATCATCTCCATTTAGGTTTGAATTCTGTCAAGGCAATTAATCCTGATATTAAAATAATCAGCAACGGGAAAATGCCCATTGAATATACGTCAGGATGATAGAATGGAATATTTATGGAAATAGTCTGGACAGAATACATGAGTATCGTGCAAAGCTACGTGGCTTTGATCTTGATAAGATAGAGTACATTATACGATATTCCACGGAGCGTTACTACGATATTGCGACCCAAAGGCTCGTTGTAGTTGGAGGCCATAACGAAATATTGGTTCTGGTGCCATACGAGCATGACGGCGATAAAATCATACCCATAACTGTTCATGCCACTACTCGGCAGCAGATTAACTTCAGATTAAAAACGGGGAGGTTTCGATATGAATAAGACACATATGGAGTATTTTGAGAGGGAGGACATTCTACATTTGGCCATTTCAGATGAATCTGAAGCAGGTAGTGTAGAACTTATTCCCAACATCACAGCCGAACTTAACAACATGGGAGAGTTGATTGGGATCGAAATCCTCAAGGCAAGTACTTATGTCCGAGATTCAATCATGGAATCTGTGCAGACCAAGCTTTTAAAACTTACAGCTGACGAAACTGTCTAAAGCAGTCTCTTTATCTTGCTGATTTTCTATTGAAAAATAGAAAACATCATAGCAAAGCGCTCCACCTGACCACTAACCGCGGAGGTTTTTCAAAGTTTGTAACCTCACACTATTGGCGTTAGGTTAAGCAAATCGTCATCGCCCAAAATATTCACTGTTACTCATCTTGTCAGCCGGCTGGGTTCAGTTAAGTTTAATGACATAGGCATCGCCCAGACCACCAATTAAGCCCTCTCCTGCGGTGTCTCTTCCTGAATGGCGACCCACAGATTATATTTTTGATCCAGTTCCTTTTGAAGCACTGATCTTTCTGACAGTAAATCTTCCAGTTGAGAATAATTTCTGGCCATGGCCGGGTCTTGCAGCTTAAGTTCTACATTATCGATCTTCCTTTCAAGCTCGGCGATTTCTGCTTCGTAACGCTCAACTTTGCGCTGATGTTTCCGCTGTGCTTTTTGCCGAAGTTTACGCTCTTCGTAGTTGAGTTTATTGGAGGACACTTCTACAGTTGTCGTCTCCGGTGTAGCCGCTTTTTCCTGCTCACTGCATTTCCAGAGGTAATAATCATAATTCCCCTGGTATTCGCGAATCATTCCTTTATCGATGGCAACCACCTTATTACAGATATCATTCAAAAAACGCCGGTCATGACTGATGACGACGATGGTGCCGGTGTACTGTTTCAAACTGTTGATCAGTACATCCTGTGACTGGATATCGAGATGATTGGTGGGCTCATCGAGCAGCAGAAAGTTTGAAGGATTGATCAGCATCCGCGCCAGTGCCAGCCTGGCTTTCTCTCCACCCGAGAGCACTTCCACCTTTTTGTTGACCTCATCACCAGAAAAGAGAAAAGCTCCCAAATACGATCGCACACTCGTGACCGTTTCATGTTCGGCCAGCCCTTCAATATTTTGTAAAACGGTACGGCCAAGGACCAGCGACTCCTGCTGGTGCTGGGCATAATAAGAGCGGCTCACATTGTGCCCCATCGTTACCGTACCCTTTTCAGGCGTGATGACCTCGGCCAATAGTTTCATCAAGGTGGATTTCCCGGCACCGTTAGGACCCACAAATGCGATACGGTCACCCCTCTCAATGGAATAATCCAATCCGTCATAGACGACAAGATCGCCGTAAGCTTTGCTGACCTGCTTCAATTCTGATACAATCAGACCGCTGCGTGGCGGCTGGGGAAAGGTGAACTTGAGCTTTTTAGTAGAGACTTCCGGAAGTTCAACACGCTCGATTTTTTCTAACTGTTTGATTTTGCTTTTAACGCGCGTGGCTAGAGTGTTTTTTGCCCGAAACCTCTCAATAAACTTTTCAGTCTGGGCAATTTTCTTTCCTTGATTTTTAGCCTGCCGCGTGAGCAACTCCTGCCGCTGGAGCTTTTGTTTTTCGAAATGGGAATAGTTACCTGTATATGAAGTGATACGACGTCCGCTGATCTCTGCGGTATGCGTCACCAACCGATCCAAAAAATATCGGTCATGGCTGATGATCACCATGGATCCCTCATAGGCAGAGAGAAATTTTTCCAGCCAGATCAGGGATTCAAGATCCAGATGGTTGGTCGGCTCATCGAGGAGCAGCAAATCGGGATTCTGTAGAAGTACTCTGGCCAGCGCTACCCGCATCTTCCATCCACCGCTCAATGTGTCGGAGCTTTCTGATAATTGGTCCTCCTGAAATCCCAAACCACAAAGGATTACCTTGGCCCGGGTCTCGAGGGTGTAACCCCCCAGAGCTTCGAATTTTTCCTGTAATTTCCCCAGTTTTTTTAATAATTTTTCAGAGGCATCCTGCTGAATCTGATGGGTGAGGGCCAGCAGTTGGGATTCCAGACCCTTCAGTTGTGGAAATACCGAAAGTGTATCAGACATAATCGAATCGCCGCTCAATTTATCTACTTCCTGAGCCACATAACCGATTTGCAGGCCACCACGTTTAAAAACCGTACCATCCGTTAAAGGCTCCTGTTCGAGGATAATCCTGAAAAGAGTGGTTTTCCCAACTCCATTGGGACCGATGAGGCCGATGCGGTTCTGTGGCTTAATATGCAGAGAGGCGTTTTCCAGCAGAATACTGGCACCAAAAGATTTTGTTATAGAATCGAGTCTGATCATAGGCTAAATTTAACGGGATTACCATTCCCATAGGAAGGGCTTTGGCAGACTCATCAAAAAACTGATTGGGATTGGAAACATGATTTTGGATAAGGGTATGTACAGCCGCCTGAGCTCCTCACCAAATAGTGTCAGCTGGATACATTCTCTTCTAATATTCTCAATGAAAGGATTGGGATGTCAAATTATACAAGAAAGATCTTCAGTTTTGAATGCGATATTTACGGGCATTTAAACAATGCCGCTTATCTGAAAATTTATGAAGAAGCCCGTGCCGTGCTGCTGGATGAGTTGGGCTATTCGCTGGAAGACTTGCTCCATAGCGGCATCAGCCTTTACCTTACAGAAATCCATCTGCAATTTATCAAAGAAATTAAATCTGGGACTATCATCAAAGTGACGACCAGTTCCGGAGAAACGACCCGCGTTAGATTCAACTGGAACCAGGAGATGGTCAATGAAAGCGGTGAAATTTGCAGTACCGCTGAGGTGAGCGGGGTCTTCATCCGCAACGGCAAACCAACCCGCGTCTCACCGGAGATTCTCTCGGCTCTGAAGGATTTTCGGGTTTGACAACCCGGATTGAATGATAAAGGTCATGTCGAAATACTTGAAAGAAAATCAGGAACCGCTGAATTCGACTCCCTCAAATCGCAGACTGGGGATTTTCCAGCTGGAATAGGGATTGGGATCATTGCCAGTCTCCACGAGGCTATTCCAT
>CAZIYQ010000019.1:0-21191 GCA_964543505.1 uncultured bacterium
TGTCGCCGCTGAAGGGAACGATATCAGTGAGCCGATCTTCTTTATATTTTTGAGCAACTTCCAGAAATTCCTCCCGGATGATCTCACTCTGTTTATCGTAAGTTTCCAAAATGAACTTCAGCTTCTCAATCAACATTAAGATTTCGCGGTATTCGGCGACAACCTTGTCCACCTCCAGAGACGTCAGCCGTTGTAAACGCATATCAAGGATGGCTTTTGCTTGACGCTCGGATAATTCAAAATTGGACATCAATGCTGCCCTGGCACTCTCCGGATCATTTGATGCACGGATAATTTTTATGACTTCATCGATATTATCGAGGGCAATCTTCAATCCTTCCAGAATATGGGCTCTGGCATCTGCTTCTTTTAATTCAAATTGAGTTCTCCGGATAATCACTTCTCTGCGGAAGGTTAAAAAATGCCCCAGGACTTCCTTGATGTTCATCACCTTGGGAACGCCATCAACAAGGGCGAGCATGATCACGCCGTAAGAATCTTGAAGCTGTGTGTGTTTGAAGAGACTATTCAAAACAACGCTGGCCATGGCATCCCGCCGACATTCAACTACGACGCGGATACCATCTTTATCAGATTCATCTCTCAGATCTGATATCCCCTCAAGTTTTTTATCGCGTACCAACAAGGCAATTTTTTCAATCAGGTTAGCTTTATTTACCTGGTACGGGAGCTCATTTACGATAATGCGCTCGCGGCCGTTTTTCATTTCTTCAATACTGGCTTTTGCCCGCATAATGATCCTGCCCCGACCCGTCAGAAAGGCATCTCTTATCCCGTCGGTCCCTAAAATAATTCCGCCTGTGGGAAAATCCGGACCTTTAATGTATTTTGTGATCAGTTCTTCAATTTCAATGTCAGGATTTTCCAGCATTGCAATCAACCCTGATACGATTTCATTCAAATTGTGGGGGGGGATTTTTGTGGCCATTCCAACGGCGATACCATCTGCGCCATTCATCAGTAAATTGGGAATAACCGAGGGGAGTACTGTCGGCTCTTTGAGCGTGTCATCAAAGTTCGGACTCCAATCCACCGTTTCTTTCTCGATATCCCGCAGCATTTCTGCCGAAACTTTGGCCATCCGGGCTTCGGTATAACGCATGGCCGCGGCCGAGTCCCCATCGATAGACCCGAAGTTCCCCTGGCCATCCATCAGCGGATATCGCAGAGACCAGGGTTGGGCCATTCTCACAAGGGCATCATAGACTGAAGAATCGCCATGGGGGTGATATTTACCCATGACTTCACCAACGATTCTGGCACACTTTTTATAAGCCCGGTTCCAGGATGCTCCTAATTCTGATGTTCCAAATAATACCCTGCGGTGAACGGGCTTTAATCCGTCCCGGACATCCGGAAGGGCTCTGCTGACGATGACTGACATCGCATAATTGAGATACGATTCGTGCATCTCTTTAACAATATCTCTGTCTTTAATATTTCCACCAATTATATCCATTAATTTTCCTTATACATCCAAGTTTGCTACAAATTTTGCATTTTTCTGAATAAATTTCTTTCGCTCACTAACGTCTTCGCCCATTAGATTGGAGAATATCCGATTGCTTTCCACGACATCATCAACCGTAACCCGTAAAAGGGTCCGCCTTTCAGGGTCCATGGTTGTGCTCCATAGTTGATCCGGATTCATTTCTCCAAGACCCTTATAACGCTGCAGTGTAATTTTCTTATTGGGGCTTTCTTTCTTCAATCGTCTAAGAACAATCTTTTGCTCCTCTTCGTCATAAGTATAAATTGCTTTTTTCCCTATTGACATTTTATAGAGCGGCGGTTGCGCAATGTACACATGGCCATTATAAAACAATTGAGGCATCTTCCGGTAAAGAAAGGTCAGCAGCAGTGTTCTGATATGACTGCCGTCAACATCAGCATCGGTCATAATAATGATCTTGTGATAGCGCAATTTTTCAATATTGAATTCACCTACAGAACTTTCGTCTGATGAATCATCATTGAACCCGGCACCGAGTGCTGTGATAATGGTTTGAATTTCGTTATTGGCAAGTAATTTATCAAATCGAGCCTTCTCCGCATTGATGACCTTTCCCCTCAAGGGAAGAATGGCCTGGAAGCGGCGATTCCTCCCCTGCTTTGCAGAACCACCCGCGGAATCTCCCTCAACCAGATATATCTCACACAATTCGGGAGATTTCTCAGAACAGTCGGCCAGCTTTCCCGGGAGGGCTGAGATTTCCAGCACATTTTTCCGCCTGACAAGTTCGCGGGCTTTCCGCGCGGCATCTCTCGCCCTGGCGGCTGTTTCGGCTTTTGTGATGATTTTTTTGGCGATCGTCGGATTTTGTTCAAAATAATCTGTCAGGCCTTCCGTGATTATGGAATCACAAATCCCTTTGACTTCGCTATTACCGAGCTTTGTCTTGGTTTGCCCTTCGAATTGCGGTTCTGCAACTTTTACAGAAAGGACTGCCGCGAGCCCCTCCCGAGCGTCATTACCTGACAGGGCAAAAGTTTTTCCCTTAACGGGTTTGAACAGGTTGTTTTTTTGTGCATATTGGTTCAGGGATCGAGTGAGGGCTGATTTGAATCCCGCCAGGTGGCTGCCGCCTTCGATAGTATTGATATTGTTCACGAAAGTCAGCATGTTTTCAGTATACGAATCATTATAGCGCATCGCTAATTCAACTGAAACATTATCTTTTTCTCCGCTGATACTTAAGGGTTTTTCAAATACCGTAGGGTGCCCACTATCGATATGCCTGACAAATTCTATTAGACCGCCTTGATAATTGTGTTCGGATTCCCTTGAAATCTCCGGTCTTTCGTCGATGAGTTTGATGGTCAGTCCGCGGTTAAGAAAGGCCAGTTCCCGCAGCCGTTCATCGATGACCTCATAGTCAAAATCGTGTTTTGCAAAAATATCAAAATCAGGGTGAAAAGTTATAACGGTTCCCGATTTAGGGGTTATCCCGATAACCTCCACTTCTGAAGTTGGTATGCCCTTTTCATAAGTCTGGCGATAGACCTTCCCATCCCTGTGGACTTCTGCAGAACATTTAGACGAAAGTGCATTTACCACAGAGACTCCCACTCCATGCAATCCGCCTGAGACCTTGTAAGAATCTTTGTCGAATTTTCCGCCGGCATGTAAATACGTCATGACCACCTCAAGGGCAGAACGTCCTTCATCTTTGTGGATATCGACCGGTATCCCGCGGCCGTTGTCTTCGACCCTGATGCCTTCATCGGATAAGATCTGCACCTTAACCGTGTCGCAATATCCAGCTAATGCCTCGTCAATACAATTGTCAACTACCTCCCAGACTAGGTGGTGCATCCCTTTTTTATCCACGTCCCCAATGTACATTGCCGGGCGTTTTCGGACCGCCTCTAATCCTTTGAGGACGGTGATGTTTTTTGCACCGTAGCTCATTTTATCCTTCTGTGTATCGTTCATATAAATCGGATATCCTTGATTTTAACTAAGTTCAATTCTTTTCTCAATTTTAATAGCAATTCACCCTTCCGAAGAGAGAGTTCATTCCGCCAAACAGGATTGGATGCCTTAACGGTTAAAATATTGTTCGAAAATTTGAAAAATTTGGCATTTTGCCGTATGGTTTTACCTATTGTTTTTTCCCAGGCATCATGCACTTGACCCTCGCTCGTATCGATGTTATTTTCATCAAAATACGAGTTGATAAGTACTTTTAATTGCTGAAACATCCGGTCTCTTGTGCTAAATTTATCTTATGAATCGGATTGCTTCCAGCCCCGAACAGTCCTGTAATGTTCTGATCCGTTGTTGTAATAAACGTCTGAAAGTTATCTCTGAATAATTGGACAATCCTGCTGCTTCTGGAGCTATCCATTTTTGCAAAGAGATCGTCTAATAGGACTACCGGTTTTTTATTCCGTTTTTCTGCTATGAAACAAGCCTCCGCTTTTTTTAATACTGACAGAAAAATTTTCTTTTCGCCCTGGGAGGCAAAATTTCTTAGTTCAATCGAATTCAACATAAAATGGAGATCATCTCTATGCGGACCAATCGTCATTCTGCTTCCGGTGAATTCAAATTTTCTGTTTTCCAATAGTTTTTGAGCGAACTCTTCTTCACTGTCATAATTTGATGATTTGTATTCGATGACTGCCGTCATTTCAGGAAAAACCTCTTCCCATAAATTGTTGAATAATTGGATGAATTCGGGGATAAGCTTTTTTCTTGTTTCCCATATTTCATAGCCGGTTTCAACAAAAGGCTTTTCCCATATTTCGATTTGCTGCCGATCACCAATTTGCAGAAGAAGGCTTCTATGCTTTCTGATTCTTTCAAATTCTTTCAAATTTTGTAAATAATTTTTATCCACGATTGAAAACAATCTGTTAATATAATTGCGTCTGTTTTGGGCCGGCCCTGAAATTATGTCTTCATCCTCGGGTGACATTACAACGACAGGAAATATGCCAATGAGATCGGTAACTTTATTCAATGTAACATCATTGATTTTTATTCTGTTTTCATCCTTTAATTTGTAGTAGTCAATTTTTATAGGTGTGCCTTCTTCACCTTGAATCCAGCCATGAATCGACACGTTTTCCTGGCCCTTTTTTATGATATTTGTCCGCCTTCCCGGTCTAAAACTTTTTGATATCGACAAAATATAGATGGCTTCCAAAATAGTCGTTTTTCCAATTCCGTTGCCACCATAGATTAGATTAATGTCATCCGAAAATTCACATTGGTGATGAGAAAAGGACCGGACATTTTCCAGTTCTAGTTTGGCAAGATACATAAAAACAATTGTGCGGGTCTTTACCTGATCGGCATCAATAAAGTGAGAATATCATCTTCACTTTTTTGTGGAACAAATATACCGGCATTCACGGAGGTTTTGAGTTTTATCAGTATTTCTTCACCACCTTGATGCATTAGTACTTCTCTTAAATATGCAGCATTATAACCAATTGTCAGTGGGTCTCCGGAATATTTACATTGAATGGATTCGTTGCCCGTTGTTATGTTTTCTGGATCTTCGGTAGATATCGTCACTGTATTTTCCGAGAAAGATAGTTTGATCTGCCGGGTCGATTTGTTTGAAAAAATAGATACGCGCCTGACGGATGCAGAAAATTCGGCTTTATCTATCAATACTTTCTTGTCGTTATCTTTTGGAATAACATTCTCATAATCCGGGTACTTTTGGTCGATAATCCTCGTGGATATGATGGTGTTATCCAGGACAATTTTCACATGATTTGCATCCATCAATAGATTTACTTCTTTATTGGCAGGAAGATAGTTTTTAATAATTGACAAAAATTTAGCCGGAATAATAACGTCACCCTTAAAATCACCAGCAACAAGATCATTTATGGTATAACGCACAAGTCGATGTCCATCAGTAGAAACGGCCCTTAAACTATTTTCATTCACATGAAAATATACTCCCTGTAAGGCTGGCTTAATCTCTTCCCGGCTTACAGCATAAGTTGTCTGATCAATTATTTTTTGGAATAGGTCGCTTTGTAATGTAATACCTTTCGCATCTGTTATGACTTGTTTTGATGGGTAATTTTCAGCCGATTCCCCCATGATGGTATACTGCCCATACGCACTTTTAATAATAACTTTTCCGATATCTGATATTTCAAAATCTATATTCCCCTCGGGCATCTCGTGGGTTATTTCAGTAAGTTTATTAATAGGGATTGCAATTTTGGTTTTTTCGTTGGACTCAATACTCAATTTTATAGTGATTGAAATTCCAAGATCTGTTGTCCGAAGCTCTAAAATACCATCAAAAGATTCAAATAAAACAGCACTGAGTATTGGCAGAGTAGATCTTGGGGGGACAGCTTTACTAAGTTGCTGCAGAGAATTTAATAGAACTGATTTTTCGATTGAGAATTTCATTTTATTTCCTCATTTTAAGTTAACTGTTCACAAAAGATATCCAGTATTATATAATAATATTAAAGATTTAATATTATTTATTTTTATAGATATCTAACAATGTGAACAAGTTTCAAATTATTTTTTAAAACCATAAAATTATTCTAATTAGATAGAGCTTTAAAGTTCTTATTTAAGTTAATAACATTGTGCATAAATAAAAAATTAAAAGCAGTTAGATGAATTACTTTACTAAAATTAAAAAACTTTGATATAGAAGCTATCCTTTGTCTTGTTTATCCACTCTAAAAATTGATTATTAATTTTAAACTGGAGTGCCAGCTGTTCTATATCATCCCATGAGTTTTCCAGCGTTGGGGTGATACTATCTTTTTGATCATACAAGAATCCAATTAAAAACGAATTATTTTGTGATTCAATCGGATATGTGTATCCCTGCGCAGTAGCGTCTTTTAACAAATTGAGGATATCACTACCGAGTTCAGCATTTTTTTTCCAGCCATACACACCCGAGAGATTATTATATTTTTTCATGTAGATGGTTGCCAGAGAATCAAAAATTTGAGGAGAGCTTTCAATTTCGGAAAAGATTTTTTTTACCTGATTAAGCGCACTTTCTCTGTCAGAAGGTGTTGGAAGGAGCTGTTTTAAGATATGTCTCGTTCGAATTTTATCACCCTGTTTATCCATTAATTGTATGATATGATACCCGTATTCTGTTTTGACAGGTTCGCTGATCTGACCAATTTCGAGAGAATAGGCGGCTTCTTCATATTCCTTGACCAGAGTGCCCCTTTCAATGAACCCCAAATCACCCCCGAAGGAGGCGGTTCCTTTATCATCTGAATACCTCTCTGCGAGGAGGGAAAAATCAGAACCCAATTTTAAACTATCTCGAAGTTGTTCAAGAAAGGTGACAGCTTGATTTTGGGCATCAAGACCGGGAGTAACAGGTATTTCAATAAGGCTAATTTTTGACTGTGGAGCAATTGTAGGAATGGAATCTCTATAGGTGTTGTAGAAATCAACCACTTCAGTACGCGTTATATCCTGATCCTGGTAAAACTTTTGACGATAGCGGTCGATCAACATCATCTTATTGAGCTCATCTTTATAATCTTTTTTAATTTTTTTAACCGATTTACCGAGAGCTTCCTCAAGTTTATCTTTTGATCCAGCACGGTCAATCATCCCCTGAACTTGCTGGTCAAGAGCAGAATTCAATTCATCCTCGGATACCGAGATCAGCGTATCTTCTTGCGCAACTTTATATATTACATATTGATTTATGAGGGCATCCAAAGAATTTTTCATATATTCTTTGAGTAAGTATTGGCTTGAGCTAATATCTACCTGGTCTTGCATTGCCTGGAGTTGTGCACTTTGCAAAACGTCACTCTGCAGGATAGCCTCATCTTCGACAACGGCCACAACCTTGTCAACCAATTGCTGTGCAGGAATGAGTTGACCTGATGTAATAACGACCGATAGGGCAAAGAGAATTTTTTTAATTTTCATATTCAAAAAATTCTGGATTAATGTGAACTTTGTATTTTTCATAGAGCATTACAAACGAATCCTCTTTGGTTTTGTTCTGCAGTTCTCTTTTTAAAATTGAAACAATTCGATTTTTGACTTTGTCAAGTGGCGTAAACTGTGCGGGAATTTTTTCTTGAACAATGATTACCGACCAGGTTCCATCAAGGTTCTCTATTTTATTAGAAAGCTGACCAGGCTCGAGTTTAAAGGCCGCTTCACCCATTGGGCCATAGCGTCCTTCTGTAAACGGGTCTATCTTACCCCCTGATTTTGGATTCGTATAACTGAAGCGTGAGGCAAGCGATACAAAATCAGCACCGTTGAGAAGTTTTTCATAGATGGAGTCGAGAGCGGCCTCGTTTTTCATTTTTATTTCTCTTATGGAAACCTTTTCAGCTTCATGGAATTTTTGTTCTTTATTATTTTCATAGTATTCAGAGATAGCCTCCGGGTTGGGTTCGGAAATATTGTTTACAAGGTATTTAACATACGAATCAAATAGAACGCTGGATTGAAATTCATTAAAATGATCTAAAAAAGTTTCCCTATTTGTCAAGTCATGCGAGATGGCTTTGTTGACCGCAATTTCCTGAAGGATAATTCTTTCGAATGCAGACCCTATATCATCAATAGTCTCGATTTTAGGATGACGTGACGAAGGCACGCGACTGAGTCGCTCCGCAAACCATTTAATGCCATAGCCCCGTCCACTGAAAGTGCAAATAACACCAGCATTGGGGATATCACTTAAAGTTCTAACAAGATTTAATTTAGATGAACCGACAATTTTATTTTTATTTATTTTATCTTTTATGGCACCCAGTGTTATTTGAAGTGAAGGCTCATTGAATTCAACGTTTTCGGCAACCAGCGTGTTTTTATCATACTCTTCTGCCAGACCTTTAAGTTTAGAATATATTGCGCCCACAGCAGCATTATAAACCTCTTTTTCATAAGCCGTGGAATCTAATTCTGAGTATTGAGAGGGCCGCTCATCATCTACCAATATGATGTGATATCCATACTCTGTGAGCACAGGTGCAGAGACAGCCCCAACAGGGGTATTGAAGGCCGCATCCTGAAATTTTTGTATCGTCTTTCCAACAGCAAGCCAACCTAATTTTCCTGAATTTTTAGTGACACTGGGGTCTTCAGAATAGCGATTGGCTAGGTCTGCGAAAGCACTTCCGTTATTATATTCGTCAATCACTTTCAGGGCTAATTGTTTGGCCTCTTCAATTGAGCGGTCAGCGGGTTTTCTTAAATTGCAGCCCTGATAACCAATTAAAATATGGTTGACAGATATTTCTTTAGACAGGTATTCTCTCGTGAAATTCATGAGTGAATCCGAAATCGCTTCCCTGGCCACAAATTCCTCATAAGCCTCATTTACCAGGAAGTTATATTTCTGATTTCTTAATTTAATTCGGGTTTTAGGAAAATTTTGTAAATTCAGCTCTCTTGCTTCTAAAGTGCCGGTTTTTTGCTTTATGAATTCAGCTAACATATCATTTTTTCTACTACTATCGGCAGCATTCCATTCATCGGAAGAATAATTTGTAAAAAAATAGGAATCGGAATAGTCGGTACCATTAATCGAAACAACTGTTTTTTCGGAAGCAAAGGATAGCGCGAACAATAACAAACATGTGACAAATTTCATCGAAACTCCTGTAAAATTGAACTCAAAAAATATCACGTAATTTATTCAGAAAACCTAAAACCAAAGAAGTAATATCTTCCAAATAAACAGGGGTAATCACCAGGGATAATGCATTTACACGAATCTTTTTAAACCAATGTTTTTTTTGTGCATTTGTAAAATATTCATGAGTATTTTCGAAGAATCTCTCAAGCGCGAAATTATTTGGAAATGGGAAAAATTCAAACATGATTGAATGTTCTTTAAAATTAACTTTTTCAAGGTAAACAATTGCACATAAGATTCTAATTTTAGTTGTACAAATTAGATCCTTTGCAGACTGAGGCATTGGACCAAAACGGTTCAGAATTTCATATTCAATTTGGTTTACTTCATTAATATGATTTGACAGAGAAAGTCGTTTATAAAAACCTAACCGTAAATTTGTAACAGAAATATATTCGCAAGGAATTGTAGTATCAGCAAACAGCTTAATTGAAACATTCGTAATCCGGCTGATGTAGGTATCCGACCGTTGTTCGGTTTTATTCCGCATCGCCTCATTTATAAACTGCGAATATAATTCAAAGCCCACACCCCCGGAACCACCACTTTGTTTGTATCCAAATAAAGTCCCGGCACCACGAATTTCAAGGTCGCTTTTTGAGATGTTATAACCGGAACCCAGGCTCGTGTTTTCCTCAATAGATTTTAAACGTTTGTGTGCGTCAGGACTTAACTTGAAATGTTTGGGAATAAGAAGAAATGCATAAGCAGGACGATTTGCCCGACCCACACGTCCCCTTATTTGATAAAGCTGTGAGAGGCCGAATAGGTGGGCTTTATTTATTATTATAGTGTTGGCATTTTGAATGTCAATTCCCGTCTCAATAATTGATGTTGCCACCAGGACTTGAATTTTTCCTTGAATAAAACGGTTCATCGTGATTTCTAGCTTGTGAGATGTTTCTTTTCCATGGGCAAAATCAACAGAAACACCAGGAACCAGTGATCTGATTTGTTCCGACATCTCCCCAATGGTTTTAGTATTATTGTGAACAAAAAAGACCTGCCCGCCCCGGTTGATTTCATGATTGATTGCGTCCGTTATTAATTTAAGATCAAAATATGAAATTTGAGTGTTGATCGGCAATCGTGCTTTTGGAGCTGTGAAAAGCATTGATATATTTCGAATACCAGATAATGCCATGTGCAAAGTTCTGGGGATAGGTGTCGCAGATAGATACAGCACATCCATTGATTGTTGCAGAGATTTTATTTTTTCCTTTTGGGCGACACCAAAGCGATGTTCCTCATCGACAATCAATAAGCCGATGTTATTATACAACATATCATCATATAAAAGTGCGTGTGTTCCTACGATTACATCTATTGCCCCCTTTTTCACCCTGGTTTTTGTATCTCTAATTTCGGCGGGAGTCCGGAATCGTGAAATGATATCTACGTTCAGAGAAAAACTGTTGAGCCGAGCACTAAATGAAGAGTACAATTGGTTTGCTAAAATTGTAGTAGGGGCCAGAACGGCGACCATCTTTCCACTATAGGCAACCCTAAATGCGGCCCTTATCGCAACCTCTGTTTTACCAAATCCGACGTCACCACACAAAAGCCGATTCATCGGTCGTGGCTGCGATAGATCTGCAGAGATGTCATTCCAGCTTATTTTTTGATCAGGCGTGTCTTCGTAATTAAAATTACGAAGAAAGACACCTTCCGTTTCTGTATCGATATCGTATGGCGGCCTGCTTTGAGATGATTGCTCCGCGTATAAATTAACGAGCTGCGTTACGGCCTCTTCAGCCTGTTTCCGAGCTTTTAGTTTCTTACGGTTCCAGGTAGCACGTTTATTTAAATTGTCAGGATTTACACCAATCTCATTTTTTGAAGCATAAAAACTGATCAGGCGGAATTTCTCTGTTGAGACATAAATGAGGCCATTATCCGCATATTCTAAAATAAGGTACTCACCTTTGTTGATGTCTGAGTCATCTGATTTTAACCCGCGATAAATTCCAACCCCATGGTCTCTGTGAACAAGGTAATCTCCAGTTTGGAGATCCTCAATAGCGGTCTCATTCTCTTTTTTGGGGATGGAGCGCTCAAAAATTGGCGTTTCATGGCCCCTTCTTAAAAACCATTCTGGTATGACAAAGTGCCCCAGAGAATTGTAAAACCCATTTACTGTTAATTGTTTTGAAATTGTGAAAACAAGATCACGGTTATTTTTTCTAATAGGGATAAATGAAGGAAAATCTATTGGTAGAAGTGAGAAGCTATAAGTCGCAGACACTTTTTTGGAACCCACAAATACAGTAGATTCATTGGCGATATAAATTTTTATAAATGAATCACCGAATAGGTCAAATAACGAAAGGCCACCTTTATTTTGAATGCTGTCCATCAAAGTAAGTGATGGCAGGGGCCCGGTTGTGAGCTGTGTATCTATGTCAAACGGAAAAAGTTTCGGGATATCATCGCTGAAGTTGATTCGGGTTGGGTAGTGGCTAATGTAGGAAAAGACGTCGATTATACCTCCCCGTAACGCGAAAGTACCAGGAGAAGTAACAATGTCTTCTCGGGAATAAGTGGAGTTTTTAAGCCAATTGTGGAGCGAGTTGTAGTCTGTTTGATCATTGACAATAAAGGGCAAGGTTTTTTCTGTAGAAAACAATTTCTCTGCCGCAGCCTCGGAAGTTGTAAGGATAAATTTAATTTTATCCGATAATGATTTAATTACAGATGTGGTAATTTGGCGGTATCTTGATGAGACTGATTTGAATCCAGCCGGTGTCTGTGTTGATGATTCTTGTTGAGGGAAAATCAGTCCGGAATTTAAACCCCAGTTTGGTTGTAATAATTCAAAAGCCGAAGCCATCATATCGTTAGTTGAAATCACAAGAGAGGGGTGCTCGAGCTGTTTGATCAATTCGTGGAGTGCAGACAGGTGAAAATTAGTTATAGAAAACGACGAGTGTTTAACTAGCTTGCTGTTCCTGAGTATTCCAGCAATCTCCTCTGTTAATATATTGGGATGTTCCACGTGAAACGGGGTTATTGTTTGAGATAAACCGTTAATACACTTAAATCAGATGGATTAACACCAGAAATCCTAGAAGCTTGCCCAATTGTTTCTGGCCTGACACGAGTCAGTTTTTCGCGAGATTCTGTTGAAAGATTTCCAATTGAATAATAATCAAAGTCAGAAGGTATAACCAGCGTTTCATAACAAACCATTTGTTCAATGCGCTTTTGTTCACGAGCAAGATAACCGCCATATTTTATGTCAGTTTCAGCTGTAAAAAGATCGCTGGAATAAAATTCCTGTAATTGAGGTATTAATTGTTTAAATGAATTCAAATCGATGCCGTTTTGCAATAATTTTTTTTCATACGAAATTAATTCGTCTCCGCTATTATTTCGCGTTTTATGGTTTTTTAACAGTTGCTTGATTTCGTATAATGCCTGTTGGCGTCTTTGAAAAATGCTAAACTGCCGTTCGGGTACAGTCCCCAAATGATAGCCAATTGTGGAAAGTCGTAAATCGGCAGTATCTTGTCGAAGTGAGAGCCGATATTCTGCGCTCGAAGAGAACATTCTGTAGGGTTCATCGATATATTTTGTTGTAAGATCATCAATAAGCACGCCGATATAAGCCTCGTTCCTTTGCAAGATTAAGGGTTCTTCAAGGCGATCCAATTTAACAGCGTTAATTCCCGCAATAAGTCCTTGTGCCGCAGCTTCTTCATATCCTGATGTCCCATTGATTTGACCGGCAAAAAAAAGCCCTTTAATTAACTTTGATTCAAGAGATCTGTTGAGCTGGGTTGACCGGCAATAATCATATTCAATAGCGTAACCAGGTCGAATCATTTCTGCTTTCTCCAGACCTGGAATGACTGATAATGCCGCCAACTGAATGTCTCTGGGCATGCTGGTTGAAAACCCATTCACATATATTTGATCTGACCCCGACCACTCCGGTTCAAGAAATAGTTGATGTTGGTCTCGATCTGGAAACCGTACAATTTTGTCTTCGATACTGGGACAATACCGAGGACCAATTCCCTTTATCTTGCCAGAGAATAAAGCAGAAGATTGTAGCGAACCGGCCAAAAGCTGATGACAAATCTTCCCTGTGTAAGTAACGTGGCAAGGAATATTTTTTGGTTGAAAGGGTTTCTCTGTGAGTGAGGAAAATGCAATGGGGTTTTTATCCCCATAAGCAAGTTCTGTTATATCCCAATTTATTGATGAGCCCTTTAAACGAGGAGGTGTTCCTGTTTTTAGTCGTCCAATTGAAAATCCGTGATAACGCAAACACTCTGTTAATCCTTTCGATGGTTTTTCTCCAAATCTGCCGGCAGCATAGGTTTCATTGCCAATGTGGATAAGTCCATTTTGAAAAGTCCCTGTTGTTAAAATAAGGGCAGAACAATCCAGTTTAGTGCCATCGGATAGTATGACTTTTGAAATCGTTTGCCGGGAGGCCTCGAAGCCCACAACCTCAGCTGGAATGAGAGTCAAATTTTGAGAGTAAAGTATTTTATCTTTAACAAAACTAGAGTATAATCTTTTATCAACTTGTGCCCGAGGTCCCCAAACAGCCCGGCCTTTAGATTTATTTAGCATTTTAAATTGGATCCCAGCTAAATCAGCTGCGGTCCCCATGATTCCACCAAGGGCATCGATTTCCTTCACTATTTGCCCCTTTGCTAAACCCCCAATTGCAGGATTACATGACATGCGGGCAATTGAATCGGAAGACAGAGAGATAAGGAAGACTTGAGCCCCCAGTTTTGCCGCAGCTAACGCAGCTTCAACGCCAGCATGTCCTCCTCCTGCAATAATTATAGGTCTCGGATTGACCATCTATTTACCAACACAGAATGTTGAAAAGATATTCTCTAAAATATCATTGTTCGTTATTTCACCCGTAAGTTCCCCAAGTATATTGGAGAGATCGCGCATCAGTGATGAAACAATATCTAATCCTCCGCCGCCCTCCCTGACAATGTTAATAATCTCTTCGAGCAATGTTTTGGCTCTTATAAGAAGATTTTTCTGGCGAGAGGAAACCAGGTAGTTAGATTCGCTTTCACGCCAACTATTATTCACCCTTATTGTTGTTGATAATTGTGTTAATAATTTGTTGAAACCCTGTCCATTCACAACAGAGGTATAAATAACTTGGGTGCTGTGCTGAATTGTCGGATAAAGATCTTCTTTTGTTTTTATTTTTAGGACCGGCCGATCAGTAATCGGAGAAGATAGTTTTTCAAATTGGGCAATAGGATCCTTATCATCAACAAAAATGACAATATCAGCAGAATTAAGTTCATCAAGGGTTTTGTCAACACCCAGTGTGTCCAAATAATTATCTGATTCCCAGTAGCCCGCAGTATCAACCAAACAGACCGGAAGACCCTCTACTTCAAACCAAGTTTCAATTGTGTCCCGTGTCGTCCCCGGAACATGAGAGACAATTGCCCTTTCACGGCCAAGCAAAGAATTATATATACTTGATTTTCCTACGTTTGGACAACCCAAAAGCACAACGCGGTAACCGCTATATATAGAATCAACCAAAATCGTTGAATTAAGAAGGTTTTCTATGTATTCTAATAATTGTGTTAGCCGCTGTAAAATGTTTTCATTTTGCGTAAAAGTGATTTCACCATCTCTGAAATCCAATTCATGCTCAATAGTGGAAAGAATATTCATTAATTGTGTTTTTATAGATGTAATGGTTCGAGATAATTTTCCAGAAAGATTGCTAAGATTCCCTGATATTCCTATTTCAGATCTCGAATTAATTAAAGAGGCAATAGATTCAGCTTGAATTAAATCCAGCTTTCCGTTCATAAATGCCCGAAAGGAGAATTCTCCCGGTTTGGCCTCCCGAACCCCAATAGACATCAATGCACTCATGATTGACCTCGGAATATAATCTCCCCCGTGGCAGGATATTTCGAGAACATCCTCACCGGTAAAACTAAATGGAGTTTTGAAATACGTAACTACACTCTGGTCGAGTCGGGTTTTATTTTCTGGATGATAGATGTGGACCAATGTAGCCATGCGTGGTACAAGCTCATCCCGATTAAGAAGCTCTGCAAACAGTTTGGAGATATTTTTTCCGGAAATTCTTATTACAGCAAGAGCCCCAGCACCTGGTGGTGTGGCAATCGCAGCAACGATATCATTTTTGTAAGAGGACATAGGAGTAGTCCTGTTTGGAGGCGCTGAGCCGCTAGTCGGCCCGGATGGATCTCTGTTGAATTATATTCAGAATATTGTAAACCGCATAATATAAATTTAAGCCAGATGGAAATTGATTAAACAATAAGAAAAAGAATCCGGTCATCATATACATCATTGGCTTTTGACTCTTCTCCATGGTAGCCATCGAAAGCCGCTGTTGGAAGAACATTGTAATCCCCATAAACAAAGGCAGTATGGCTACACCATTCCCATAAATCGGAATTGTGAAAGGTAAATGATAGATGATGTCTGGCTGGGATAAATCCTTAATCCAAAAAATAAATTCAGCGCCACGGAATTCAATAGTATTGCGGAAAACAACAAACAAGGCAAAAAGTAATGGCATTTGAATCACCATCGGTAAGCATCCACCGACGGGATTTACACCATGCTTTTTGTATAGTGCCATTACCTCTCGGTTCATTCTTTGAGGATCATTTTTTAATTTAGCTTGTACGGCTTTAATTTTGGGCTGAATCGCCTGCATTTTCTTCGTTGACTTATAACTTTTTTTTGTCAAAGGACCTGTTAAAAACCTAACTAGAAAGGCGAACAATATGAGAACAATTCCGTAATTAACGGTAAACAAATTAAAGGGCTTGTGTAGAAATGTAAGAGATGTGAGGATAATATATTTGCTGATTGGGCGAATAACTTTGATACCCCAGTTCATGGCATCCTCAAGATCAGCACCGGTTTTTTGCAAGAGCTTATAATCCTGAGGTCCTAAATATATAGCGGAAGTGATTTCTTCTTCTGAGCTTGAGTACCCAATTGATCCGCTATAGATTGGTGTTAATTTGCGCTGAGCGAAATTAGCATTATTCGCCTGGAGAGTACCATAAATGCCGGATTTATTTGGTAAAATTGCAACTATAAAATATTTATTTTTTATGGCAATCCAATCTGTATTGCCCTCAAATAAACTGCGCTCTATGGTTTTATCTTTAGACAATTTAATATCATCCATCTGTCCAGCTTGGTAAATGATTCCAGCAGAATTTCGGCTATCTGCAACCTCCATCTTTTCTGTGGGCAACAGCCCCCCAACCCAGGCGAGTTCGATATTTTTTCGATAAACTTTGGTAGGATTTGAAAAACGGTATCGATGAAGGGTTTTGTAGGAGTCACCATAAAAAGTCATCTCTTTTTCGAGTGTAACACCCGATGTATCGGTATAATTAAATTCCAGAACGAGAGAATCATTGGGAGAAATAAGAAAACGTTGTCCATCAAAATATTGGGAGTCAAATGAGGAATTAAAATATTGATAATTCCTGTCGTCAGTATCATAATAGGAGAGGCAGGGCTTACAATCGATATCATCAGATTTGATTAATGAGACAGGAGTCCCTTCGACATATTCACCATCTTCATCATAAGAGTTGACATATTTTATTAAATTGTATTGAGTAAAAGTACCACCCGAACGATTAGACAGAGTCAGATCGTAAAGCTCAGTAATCACATGAATAAAAATTTCATTTGAAACAGCCACCTGTGTGCGCGGTATTTTGGAGGCTTCTTCCAGAACGTCCTCATCGAGCTCTTCTATTACTTCTTCAGGGATATCATCAGAAGTCTCTGAATTCGCAGAGCGGGTATCAATTGTTGTTTCAACGGCGTGTGACGTATTTTGATTCGAGGCTGGAGAAATCAAGCGATAATAAAATGGTGTTAATATAATCACGACACCAATTAGAACGATTGCCAGAATGTTGTTACGAGTGTTCATTTGTTATATAACCGGATCAAAGTGATTTCTTTTTGCAAAAGGATGACAGCGTAGAATCCTCAATAATCCCAACCACGAACCTTTTAGGGCACCATATTTAGAGATGGCATCAATTGTATATTGAGAACATGTGGGAGAATATCGACAGGAGGGCGGCAATAAAAGCCCAATCGTGTGTTGATATACCTTCACAAGGGAGATGAATAAATACCTAATAATGAACTCCATTTGTAAAACTTGAGAAGGAGGAGATAAGGTTTTTGTGGGTAATGTGATGACCCCGCGGGCGTATTATCAGCGTATGATCAAACCCTTTGAGCAGCAAATCAGAGAATATAGAGCGACAACGACGCTTTAGGAGGTTTCTCTCTATTGCAGAGCCATATTTTTTTGATACAATAAAACCAATTGAAGGTTGGTTATCCCGGATATATCTAATATGTAAATCCCCGGCTAGCAGGGATTTTGAAGAGATATAACGGGTTTTAAATTCACTCGATTTTAAAGATCTTTTCAAGGGAATGCTTATGCGGAAATGACTTTACGACCCTTCTTTCTGCGCCGGGCCAAAACAGCACGTCCATTTTTAGTACTCATGCGTTTCTTAAAGCCGTGTTTATTTTTCCGTTTCCTATTGCTAATCCTGACAGTTACTTTCATTTCAAATCCATTTTTTCTATTAAAAAAAAGCCTAGTATTTTAACACAGAAATATAATGGGGAGAAATATTTATTTCTTCCATGATGCTGTTATTGTCGTCTGAATTCCTCCTCTGGGCCGGAATTCACCGTTAACATCGATTTTTTTAGGATGCAGAACTTCTAAAAGATCATCCATGATACGATTGGTAACATGTTCGTGGAATATCCCCAGATTTCTATATTTGACAATATACAATTTTAGTGATTTTAATTCAACAATTAGTTTATCAGGCACATAGCTTATGATAATCGTACCAAAGTCAGGCAGTCCTGTCATCGGGCAGACACAATTAAACTCCGGAATAGAAATATTCACAGTGTAATCCCTATCGCTGTATTGATTAGCAACGGTAACTAAATCTTTGGATGTCGGTTCATTCATTGTTCTTTTTTCTACGCAAAAAAAAGGCGCCAGAGGCGCCTGATTTAAATATTAAAACCAACTATTTAGGATTGTTGGTTGGTTTTACCTTACGTCTCCGACTGTGGGAACGTTTTTTCTTGATGATTGTCTGATCGCTCGCATCACTGTTCCCGGGATCTGTGTAATCTAATCCACCACCAGAACCGTTAGAGTAATTCATCGTAATAGCATTGGATCCGCTTGGCACATAACTGTTATGATATCGATTGCCAGCTAGCGATAGTGACAATAAGACAATCAATGGGGCAATTAGTTTAATATGTGTTTTCATAATTCAAGAATGTTCAATTGAAATCTTGCCTTAAATATATAATTAGTTGAACACACAATCAAACCAAATTATGGGGTTTGTGTTAGAAGCGCAGATCTGCGTCAAAGCAGGGATTAAAAACAGAATAATCCTACAGTATTATTCAATAATATGTATTCAGTAATAATCGAATTCTTGACGAGAATCCCTTGGATTGATTTTCAAAATGCTGAAAATTTTTCCCCCAATAAAATCTAAATTTTCACTATTGTTAAAATCTTTATTTAAATGACTTAACTTTATAATGACACAGTCCTGGTTAGAAGGGCAGATCCTCTTCATTTTCATCAGAAACCTGCGATGAAGATTCTACCGGCTCCTCTGATTTCCATTCCAGTGGTGTAACTGAACTGCAAACCACTTCCGTGACTTTGTGGAGTTTCTCTTCTTTGTCCGTCCAGGTTCGAGTTCTAAGGGCACCCTCAATTGCAAGCAATTGACCCTTCTGGATATATTTAGAAACGAAATCTGCAGTTTTATTCCAGGCAACCAAGCTATGCCACTCGGTATGTTCCTGACGTTTGTCGCCAGTACCCCATATTTCGTCAGTTGCAATGGAAAAGCTTACAGTGGATGCTCCGGATGGTGTGAAGCGGCCTTCTGGTTTATTTCCGACCCTTCCGACCAAAACGACCCTATTGATGCTGGATTTTTGCATGATATTCTCCTATGTATTAAATAAATAGTCCAATTAACGGATTAAGTTAACACAATTTCAATTGAATTTCAAAGAATATTTAACGAGATCAATTATCAAAGACATTGGGCCTCTGCTTCTTCCCAATTCATTTACATTATTTTGAAAAATCCGCCGACTGACAAGTGTTCCACATGCAGTAACCGGGCCAGTTTGAAGGGTAACTGCATATTTCAAAATGCCGATCAATTAAATGGATTAAAGGAATATGAATTCATGTAACAATTTATTTTTCTCCTTGGTTTAGGTCGGAAATTCTGTTTATTGTAATCCTATAATTCCAATTATTATTTTAATTAATTGATTGCGGTGGATTTTCCTGGATTTTTGAAAGACGGTTTTAACAACCATTCCCAAATATATTGAGATCCGGTTTGATCCCTGTGTAAGGTTTCTGATCCGGATGAACCGAATTCAGATGAGTTCCGCCGCCATCGCTGGGCAGCAATCCATTTATCGTTTTACGGAGGAATATGCAAAAAAAGAAAGTTTCCATCATCGGCGCTGGCCCTGTGGGCTCAATTTTGGCTGTTCATTTAACGAATGCCGGACATGAGGTCTATCTTGTCGATGTCATTTCCGAACTCATTAATTTAATCCGAAAGGATGGCCTCCAAATCGTTGGAGCAGAAGAACAATATGCCCGTATTGAAAATACCTGCAGCTCCATCGAACAACTCAGGGGCGTCAATCCCGACCAGATCTATATTTGTATTAAGGCAATTGATCTTCTGGGCGTCTCCCAGCAATTGGAGAAGCTCAATCTGCAGAATACACACCTCATTAGTTTCCAGAACGGTATTGACAATGAGGAAGTGCTGGCAAAACATTTTCCCCGATCAAAAGTTTTCCGTGGCGTCATCAACTATGCGGGGATGACGGTGCGCCAGGGCACTGTAAAAATGACCTTTTTTCATCCTCCTAATTTCATCGGCAGCCTGGACGAGGCCTCTGCTGGAATTGCAAAAGAAATTGCTTTACAGCATACAGAGGCTGGTATCGAAACCCAATTCTCCAAAATCATCAAGCGGGATGCCTGGCGCAAATCGATCCTGAATTCCGTTCTCATGCCGGTGTCCGTCACCACGCGGCTGAGCATGGGCAAAATCATGCAGGACCCCGATCTCAAGGCGTTGGTTGAAACCTTGCTGAAGGATTTTCTGGAAGTTGCCAAACAGGAGCACTATTTTTATGAAGAAGATTTCTATGAGAAGGCCATTTCGTACCTTTCCAACGCAGGTGATCACAAGCCTTCCATGCTCATGGATTTTGAGAACGGACGCCCTCTCGAAATCGATTTTCTGAACAATCGTCTCCAGGCCTACGCCGACAAGCATGGCGTTCCCAACAAAACCAATAAACTGCTTTGTTCTCTCATCAAAGGAATGCTGCTACATCGCGATGTGGCCACATCAGCCTCATGATACCGCTCAGTCAACAAAGAGTGATTCAGGGTATCCGGCCATCTATAACCGTGGACGCAAACTGATCGTGCCGGACTACAATTACCATCGCCCGACCACATTACAGGCAGCCTGCCAATTGATGGAGGAGCTTCCCCGTGCACAATTTCTGGCAGGCGGTACGGACCTGCTGAACGATCTCGATTCAGGAATGAAACAGGCAGGGAATCTCATAACCCTGCAAGCTCTCCCTGAGCTGAAGCGTATCGCCGATCATACGGACCATGTTTCCATTGGCCCCTGTTGCAGCATCAGCGATTTGGAAAGATCACCGGTTATACGTGACAATTTTCCAGAGTTGATCAGCGCTGGGAAAGTCTTTGCCACACCTCAGGTAAAAAACCGGGCAACCCTGGGTGGGAATATCTGCAGCGCTGTTGCCTGTGGCGATTTCCCCGTGATTCTGACGGTCCTGAACGCCGAACTGCAACTCTTCTCAACCCAGGGAACACGAACCATTCCAATAAAAGATTTTGCCCTGGCA
>CAZIYQ010000020.1:0-20931 GCA_964543505.1 uncultured bacterium
TGCGTGAAGCTATAGGGTGTTCCGCCCCGGCTTATCTGGGCATTGAGGGTGGCGAAGTAACATGCCGATGATTATCAGCAATAGTAGTGATGCAGATATATTTTTCATGTTCCCTCCTTTTCAAAGTGAGTGCAATGTACGAATAACAATTAGTACTTGTCAAGAAATATCTATTTACTTTTACTCATCAGGAATCTCTTTGAAGCAAAAAATATGTACCCGGGACCGTTCCGGTCATCACCCCAATATCTTATCGATCACTATTACAATATCGATAATGTCGATCTGCCCAGCAGCTTTTTCTTCAGTGCCAAAGAGGTAAGTTCATCGACCCTTAACAATGTTCAAGGGAGCCTGCCGAATTTTACTGTTCCACATGATGCACTACTGATAACTTTACACCTCAAAATTGAAAAAAATTCAGGGAAATAAAAGACGATCTTAGATGAAATTTAACGGATTCACCAAAACCCGGCTCCTGGAAATTTACCGCCTGATGGCTCTTTCCCGAAGAAAAACAACAGCGGCCTATGTACACGGTTTGACCAGGCCATCTCATTATGCGTAGCGCCTTCATCTTCGAAAACAAGCAGATTAACGCCCTCACTGTAGCCTTTTTCCCGGAGAAGTTTTGTCATTTTATGAAAGCCGGGGACCAGGTCATGATCAACATCTAATGTCCCGTTGTCAAGATAAAATTTCACATTCAGCGGAGGATCATCCACCTTGGCTACTCTCTTTAATATTTCATTTCCGTCAACCAGAAATGCCGATGACATACAGCCGGCCATGCCGAAGACCTCCGGGTGCTCCCAGGTCAGATCAAAGGAAATGATACCGCCCATGGAGCTGCCCATGACGGCGGTATTGTCCGGACCGGTCAACGTCCGGTATTGTGCATCAATGAAGGGTTTCAGTTCTTCGATGAGAAAACGCGCATACATCGGACCCAGATGCATGGGAGAATATTCCGCAGTACGCTGGTCCGTATTATAAACCCCAACAATGATGATCTCCTTCATCTTTCCTGTGGTGATGAGGTCAGTGGCGATCTCATCCACACGCCAGTCAAAACCCAGAGTGGATGTGTTGGGGTCGAAGAGATTCTGACCGTCATGCATGTACAGTACCGGGTATCGCTCATTGCCTGTGCCGTAGGAGGGCGGCAGCCAGACCACAACATCTCTTGGATTTTCCAGAAATTGAGAGGTCATTCCCCCGTGGAAAATGGCGGTGCCGGTAATTTCAGGGGGTCTGTCGGCACAATCGTCTTTCCACTGCCTGACAGTTATATTAATATTTTTTGATGATCTCACTTCCAACTCACTATTAGTAGGTGTGGCACATCCGTCGATCACTGCTTCCTTCTGCCAGTTTCCCTTTGTGATTTTATATTCGAGATGGGTACCCGGTTCGAACAAAAAGCTGCCGGTCCAGTTAAGGGCATCCAGCCGCTGCAGGGGTACACGATCGGGCTGCCAGTTACCAAACTCCGGCTGATTACCGACTATGTAAACCGATTCAGATTCCCGGATCGGTTCTACCGTCGTCACCAAAACGGTGATCTTCACTGGCAATCTGTGTGGTATGAGAGTACAGGAAGCCAGAAAACTCACAGCCATCACTGCAGATATTCGCTTTAGCATGGTTCAATCCACTCTACCATGATTCTCTCTCGATTAGGCCGTCAAATTTTCCAGCTGCACCACGAGGCTTTCAATGTAGCTCAGACCCTTATGCCAGAAATCCGGGTCGGCAATATTCTGCCCTATTGCAGCGGCGATTTCTACGGGGCTTGCTGAACTTCCCATAGAGAGAAATTCCTTGAATCTCGGGATGAAGGACTTACCTTCTTCCAGGTATTGCTGGTAGAGGGCCAGCACCAGCAGATTGGCAAAGTTGTAGGCATAGACGTAAAATGGTACATTGATCATGTGCGGGATCGAAGCCCATTCCCATTTATACTCGGCTGGATACTGAACTGCATCGCCGAACATGGTCTCCAATTCACTTCGATACAATGCACAAAGTTCTTCTGAGGATATGATCCTGTCGTTGATGATGCGGTGGACTTCCAACTCAAAGCGACTGAACATATTCTGGCGATGGCTGGTTGAAAAAATATCTTCCAGTTTGGTGGTCAGCAGAGATATTTTGACGGCATCATCAGTCTCCTGCTTTAAAAACCGGTCGGTGAGAATCATCTCTGAAAAGACAGATGCTGTCTCGGCCAGCGGCAGGATGGGATGGAAATTCAGTGAATTCTGCGTGCTGCTTAAAAACCCATGAATGGCATGCCCGAATTCATGAGCCACCGTAGCAACATCACGAATCTTCCCGGTAAAATTCAGCATGACATAGGGCTTTATCCTAGGTGAAGAATAAGAACAAAAGGCTCCTCCCCGTTTACCCGGAGCGATAGCCGCATCCACTCGCTGATCGTCGAACATTGTTTGGGCATATTGGTAAAAATCGGGATCGAATGAATCAAACGCCTCCAGTACCAGTGTTTTGGCTTCGTCCCAACTGTATGAACGGGCTGCATTTGGAAGAGGTGCATAGATATCCGCCAGGGTCATTTCATTCTCAAGTCCCAAAAGTTTTGCCTTCAATTTGTAATAGCGGTTGACCAGTGTATTAGAAACCGTTGTCGCTTCGATGAGCGTTTGGACCGTTGCATCCTCGAGGTCATTGTTTACATTCATGACATTGATCGGGCTGGAATAGCCTCTCAATTCTTTGTCGATATTAAAATCTTTGAGAATGTGGTTGAAAACATGCGTCAGGACAATGCCATTTTCTTGGTATCGGTCAAAAAACAATTTCATGGCACTGTGGCGCACGTCTTTGTCCGGATGCTGCCGCAGGGCACGCATTTCCGGTCCCGTATAAATTCGGGTTTGCCCATCGATTTCGAATTCGAATTTAAAAGAAGCTGCCAACTCACCATACATTTTATTAAAGGCATTGCTGCCGGTGATGTTTTTCAGGTTGATGAGTTGTTCTTCTTTTTCGGTGAGATGATATTTCGCCAGGTCGTGCGAGCGCTGCAACCGATAACGGAAATCAACCAACTCGTCAGCATTTACAAATTTTTGATAGGTTTCATCATCAAGACGACCCATTTCAAGCCTGAAAAATACCAGGTGATTGGAAAGTTTGGAAGTATATTCTTCGGTCCTGGCAACGAGAGCTTTGGCCTCCGTGTCAGCTGTATTCACTGACACTTTCAATCCTGCAAACTGCCCCAGCTTGTGTGAAAGATCGGCAATCTCGATGTATTCAAGATAGGCTTTGTTGAGTTCAGCTGGTGTCAGCGAGTTGATCAGTCCTCTGTATTTTCCCTCAAACTTTAGTGTTTTTGTTTTGATTTCCTGCAATGTTTTTTCAATTTCAGGATCATCGTATCCACTGAAAAGATCCTTTAAACCCCAGTGAATATTTTCTGCCCCAGTCAGTTGAGCCGTGTTTTTCTGCGACATTCTAATCCTCACTTTTTATAATTTTATTCGTAAGCGTCCCTAATCCTTTAACGCTGATCTCAACTTCATCCCCATCCTGCAGCCAGCGCTCTTTAGCTTTTGAGGCCATATTCAGTTCAAGAAAACAGCCTGTCCCGCAGGTGCCTGAACCAATGATATCCCCGGGCATCAAATCCACTCCGTAGGATGCCCGCTCAATGATCTCGGCAAAAGAAGACTGCATGTTGCGCAGGTTATCCGTGCAGATCTGCTCGCCGTTTACCGAACAAATCATTTCCAAATCGTAGCGATCACCTTTTTTGTCCGGAATGCGGTACATCTCAAGTTCATCACGGGTCAGCAGAATTGGTCCCATAGAGGTGGCAAAATCTTTACTTTTGGTGTAACCGAGATTGTATTGCACCTCTTTGCCCTGGAAGCCTCTTGCAGTCCAGTCGTTCATGATCGTAAAACCAGCAATATGTTGGTCTGCATTTTCGGCTTTGATATTCCTTCCTCTCTTGCCAATAACCGCGGCACATTCCATTTCAAAATCCAATTTTTCCAGATGGTCTTGCAGTACGTGAATTTCACCGGGACCCGTGATGGTCGTGTGATTGGCAAAATAGAATCTTGGCAGATTTTCATGCTCTGCGGCTGTCAGTTTCCCTCCGGCCTTGCCATTTAGTTCGAGATGCTGACGTAACGAATATCCGTTGCGCATTGAGCGTGGATAGGGCACAGGTGCGAGAAGTTTAATTTTACTCAAGGTGAGATTGGCCAGATTTTCATTGGCTGCGATCTTTCTAGCCAACAACCGGTTGTATTCTCCCCGTCTTAAAAAATCCATGACATTATCCGGCAATTGTCCATGAGAAGCACTGGCAAAATCGACGACTCGATTTTTTTCTGTTAAATGTCCCAGACGGGTTATTTTCTTGTAAGCAAAGGAGATCAATTTCATAGTAATACCTTTTTTTAGAGGCAGTATAACGTCCGATTATGTAAATCGTTCCAGGGTCTGCGCTGTCACAGGAGTTCCGATTAATTTTGTATCTGAAGATCATGGCCTAAGCCGATGTTTTTCGATACGGGTTCCAATTACAGATCGGATGGCTCTTCCTCGTCCTCTTCTTCGATAAGCAAAGGCAGTCCGCATTCCGGGCAGGTTTTTGCCTCTCCGGCTTCGAAACCGCAAGCGGGGCAGATGCCTGCCTCCAGCTGTTCCCGAGCCTTTTCTATTTCAGGATACTCTGCCATCGTCTGTTTCCGTACGAGATCAGCAATTGCATCAGCATCATCCGGGTCAATGTAAATACCGAACAGGGTCCCCGGAGTCAGCTCTAAAGTGGATTCTCCATCGATGGGTCTCACACGGTGCGGAACGCCAGCTTCCTCAATCATGACAATCAGTTTTTTCAAATTGGCCACTGTCCCGGTTGCAATGACGATGGCCTTTTCTGGATCAAAATCGCGTTCGGGCTCAATATCAGGAAGTTGATCCACAAGGGCAACGTTGCAATCACTGCAATGCGTGATGTGAGCATAATACTGGGCGCCGCAACTGGGGCAAATTTTTTCGTTTTCCATTGTTACCAATAAACTTTGTTAATAATCATTATTCTGAACACTTTAATTTAGCCCTCCCCCGGCGTTGGAGAAAAAAACATTCTCCGGTAATTTAGGGCTATTACATTTTGGGTTTAGGGTATTGCACAAACTAAATTTCACGGTTTGTAATTCACAGTATTATCATTGCTACAGCAATTCATTATCAGGAGAATCAGATGGATCCAGCCATCCGGAAAAAAGTCATGCGGATGTTCAACTACGGACTTTATGTCCTTACCACAAAATCAGAAAATCTATATTCAGCCTCAACGGTAACCTGGATCGCTCAAGCCTCCTTCGAACCTTTGCTCATTTCAGTAGCCATAAGAAATGAAAGCAGCACCTTGGATATCCTCAACCGCCGGCAGGAATTTGTCCTGCATCTGCTGGGGAAAGAACAAAAAGAATTGGCAGCAGCATTTTTTAAATCCACTGTCGTTGACGGCAATAGCCTCAACGGTGTGCCTTTTGTCCTTGATGAAAACGATCTCCCCCTCATCGAATCGGTTGCCGCCCGACTGACCTGTAAACTTACCGGCTCCCTCTGTAAAGGCGATCATACCCTGTTTCTGGCAGAGATCAGGGATATTGATCTGCTGGACGAAATGCCTCTCATCGACCTCCAAAGTACGGGATGGCATTATGGCGGATAAGGATATAGGACAAACAATTTCAGTGAAAACCCAACATCAGCTTGGATAAAAACACCAAATTTGAAACATTGCGGGAATTATTTCACACAGCCATTCTGGTGAATGTCTCTGATACAGCCCTCCGGCACCACCCCATTCGTCTGCTACAGGCCGTTAAATCCCTTATCGGACTGAATCTGAAGGACCCCAACACCCGGCTGCTGGACTGGTTGAAAAAGTATATCACATCTTTTGCCATCTTCCCCGTCGATCGGTTGAAAATTGCGTTTACGCCTCCAACAGGGAATGTTTCCTATGACGCGCTGTCGGAGGCCATCCGGGATCGGGACTCCGCCGCACTGGAGCTCGAAATCGGCAAACTCAGGGCAGTGGCATCAGCCGATCAATTACTGGAATTTTTATTGGAGCAGGCCATGACAGGAGCCACAGCGCAATTCTTGTGCCTTTGGTCTGCTCATCGCATGGTGCGGTTTCTGGGGAGTGAGCATTCGGCTAAAATTCTCCGTTTCAATACCGATACTCTGCTACGAGTGGAACCCGTGGCAGAAATGTCAGAAAATCAGCAGTTGGTGGATTACGAAACCAGCGCTGCTGTGAGTCAGGTTCTGAATGAAAACTTCATCCGGGAACGGAACATCCACCGGCAGGCGGAACAGATAAAAAATCATGTCGAATCCCCTGACCAGGAGTTCAGGGTTCCGTCAGTCGGCAAAAGGGATGTCAAAAAATTGATCACCAATTTCTGCGCCGAACCGTCAGGCATCGATCCTGATCTGGTTGCCGGTCTCTCGGTTCACGAAAGCCGTCAATGGATCTGGGATTTTGTCGTCGGGTTGCCGACCCAAAAGCTCTCGCCCGATCTGCTGCTCTGTCTCGATGCTGGTCGTGCCCTCCTGAAAAATTCAGCCCCTCATCGGTGGGCCAACATCGGCTTTCAATTTGGGAAAAATATAGAAAGGATCTGCAATGCTTGAAACACTGGGAAAATGGAAAGTGCATGCCATCGAATCGGGAACTTTCAGACTTGACGGCGGGGCGATGATGGGGTCAGTGCCCAAAGTCCTGTGGGAAAAAACCAATCCTGCAGATGAGTTGAACCGCATCCAACTGGCCATGCGCTGCCTGCTGCTTGATGACGGGGTTCACCGTATTTTGATTGAATCAGGCATGGGCAGTAAAACTACCGAAAAATTCAGGAGGATGTTTGCCGTCGACCAGGCGGCGGATCCCCTTGCCACAGCCCTCGAAACCCATGGTTACGGTGTTGAGGAAATCACCCATGTGCTGGTAACCCACCTGCATTTTGACCATTCAGGGGGATTGACCAAACTGGATCAAAACGGTGAGTTTGTGCCTGCATTTCCCAACGCTATTTATCACATATCACGGCGAAATTGGGAGGCAGGGCTTCATCCCAATCTGCGGGATCGGGCCAGTTATCTGACCGAAAACTACCTGCCGCTGGAGAGGACCGGTGTCCTGCAATTGGCTGAAGATGACGCTGAACTGCTGCCCGGTATTTGGGGTTATGCGGTCAATGGACACACAACGGGACAACAATTGATCAGGATTACGGATGCCCGGGAGACCCTTGTTTTCGTTGCGGATCTGCTCCCCCTGAAATCCCATCTGAAATTGCCCTGGATCATGGGCTACGATCTAAATGCTGCGTTGACGCTCGAAGAAAAAACCCGATTCCTTCAGGAAGCCGCGACTCAAAACTGGTGGCTCTGGTTTTATCATGACCCACATACTGCTGCTGTCCGCATTCGCCAAGGTGAAAAATATTACGAGGTGACTGAAGAGTTATCCAATGGATGAGACGGACGAACTTTTTTCTGCAGGAGTTACAGCTTTCAATGAGTGCCGGTTTTACGAAGCTCATGAATTCTGGGAAAGCCTGTGGAGCGATTATAAACTCCCAGACGCAAAACTGGTTCAGGGACTCATCCAACTCAGTGTGGCCTATTTTCACATCACCAATCACAATTTAAAAGGAGCGCGGAGTCTCATGAAAAAATGTCTGCCTAAACTGGAAGTGGCCATGGATACAGAACGAATTGTGAATATGGAGGATGCATTTTATATCGCCCTGAGCGCAGCTACTCAGCTGGACAAGATTGAATCCACAACTGAATTTAACTGGAACGATTTAATGAAATTGGAACAACATGACCACTGATTTTACCTTAATCTCATATTTAAACGACCTGAAACTTTCTACCCGGCTGGTTAAAATCTCCCAGCAAAATGGTTATCAACTGGTCTTTCCCACGGCGGATGAACCTCTGAAGCAGGCAGACTCTGAAAAAAAGGGATTGGTCATTATCGATGTGGACGATCCAGAATTTACAGTGGATGGGGTAATCCGGGAGGTTCGCCGATCAACGACTTTCCCCATCATTGGCGTCGTCGATCACATCCGGCGAAGCTGGAGAGATAAAGCGGCGAAGAACTACTTCGACCTCATTATCCCAAAATCCCTGCTGGAGCAAAATCTGGCAGTCGTAATACGGCAGTTGCAATATGGCGGCTGAATCCTCTGCGACTAAGGAGCAGCGTCTGGCTAATATCCTCCGACGCCTGAAAACCGAGTATCCAAACGCCCACTGTTCGTTGAACTATAAAACTCCTTTTCAATTGCTGGTGGCAACAATCCTTTCGGCACAATGTACGGATGAGCGGGTGAATATCGTCACAGCCGATTTGTTCAGGAAATACACAGGCCCGAAAAATTTTGCCAACCTCTCCATTGAAACGCTTGGTAAGGCAATCTATTCCACCGGGTTCTACAATAACAAAGCAAAATCCATTCACCGTATGTCCCGGGTCCTGCTGGACCAATATCAGGGAAAGGTTCCGCAGACACTCGCAGAGTTGGTCAAACTGCCCGGAGTGGGCCGTAAAACGGCGAATGTGGTCTTGGGAAATGCTTTTGGAATTCCGGGTCTCACTGTGGATACCCATGTCACCCGTATCACCAACCTGCTGGGGCTGGCCAAAACGAGAGACGCTGTGAAAATCGAGAAAGAATTCATGAAAATCATGGCCCGTGAGGACTGGACGCTGTCAGCCCATTTGTTTATCAGCCACGGCCGTGCTGTCTGCATTGCCCGCCGCCCCCGTTGCGCAGATTGTGTCCTCACGGATCTCTGCCCGGGTAAACCAAATGGCAAAAAAATATAAAAACAAATATCGAATTCCGTCGGCACGGTTGTCCTATTGAGATTATGGAAGTAATGCTGCCTATTTTGTGACCCTTTGCACTCATGGCCGAATTTGTTATTTTGGTGAAATCCAAAGCGGGGAAATGAAATTATCGGATATCGGTCTTCTCGCTGAAAAATATTGGTGGGCAATTCCGCAACATTTCTCTTTTGTAAGAATGAACTACCCCAACGCAGAGCGTACGGGGTAGTTCATTTACCGGACATCCTCTACCCTTCAATTTTTCGAGGGAGACGTCAGCGTTCTAATCGATCTTTCCCAGTCCCCTCAGAATCTTTTCCGGTGTAACGGGTAAATTGCGGATGCGTACTCCGCAGGCATGATAGATGGCATTCACCACTGCCGGGGCAGGTCCGTCGATGGGGATCTCGGCCACGGCTTTGGCACCGTAGGGCCCCGTAGGTTCATCGGTGTGGACAAAGTCCGTAACGATTTCCGGCATATCAATAGCGTTGTAAATATGATAGTCCTTGAAATTGATATTACAGGGTGCTCCCCGCTCGTCAAAGATCATATGTTCCGATAGCGCCATTCCCAGAGATTGAGGGATAGCTCCTTCCACCTGACCTTCCGCCATATGAGGATTCACCACTTGCCCCGCATCGGTTACAGAAACGATTTTCTTCACGCGCACAATTCCGGTTTCCGTATCCACAGTGATCCGGGCAAAGGTAGCATTGAACGGTGGCGGGGAATCGAAACTCAAGTGGGATGCCGTGGCCATAAGCTGCTGTTGAGAGTCTGTGTAAAGGGACCGGGTGCAGATCTCGGCAAAACTGATCTCATCACCCGATGAATTGATGACTTTTTCGCCGTCAATTGCAGCCTCTTTCACGCCCAGTAGTTTTTTACCCTGTTCCAGAATGCCTGCCTTCAATTTTTCAGCTGCCTTTTTAACAGCACCTCCGGACACAAAAGTCGTGCTGGAGGCATAGGCTCCCGTATCAAAAGGTGTCAGATCCGTGTCGGCAGCATAGACAATGATCCGCTTGACCGGGACACCGAGCACTTCGGCAGCAATCTGGGCCAGGGCCGTGTCTGCTCCGGTTCCCAGGTCCGTGGCGCCGATCTGCAGATTAAAACTGGCATCCTCGTTCATTTTTATGAAAACGGCTGCCATATCGATACCGGGAATACCGGAACCCTGACAGGCTGCCGCAACGCCGACACCCTCCCGGATAACCTCATTTTGTTTTAACGGATCCATTGCAGCCTTCCAGCCAATGAGTTCTGCTCCCCTCCGAAGGCAGCGTCGCATCCCAGTGGTATTCAGCTTCATTTCGTAGCCTTCACGACCTTCGCCTAAAATGCGGGCAATGGGGATCTCATCTCCCTCACTGAAGAAATTTTTCTCCCGCAGATTAAGCGGATCCACACCTAGTTCTGCCGCAGTTTCATCCATTAGGGATTCCAGAGCAAAGAAACCCTGAGGCGCACCGTAGCCCCGGTAAGCACCGGCCACGGGCAGATTGGTATAGACAGCCTGACCCAGCAATCGGATATTGGGAATTTTATAGAGTGATAGGGATTTCTGGGCAGTGACCGACATCACCGTCAGGGCATGGGGTCCGTAAGCGCCACAGTTTTCCAGAATATTCATATCCAGAGCTGTAATGTGGTGATCCTGGTCCAAGCCAATTTTAAATTTGATGATCTCCGGATGCCGGGAACGTGCTGTGTAGAATTCCTCCTCACGGGTCAGCTCCAAACGTGCGGGCCGTCCTGTCTTCAGCGTCACTGCAGCGCACAGCTCTTCATTCAAAATTTCCTGTTTTCCGCCAAAGCCACCACCGAGACGGGGTTTGATCACACGAATGCGATAGAGGGGGAAATTCAGCACTTCCGAAACAATCCGCCTCACATGAAACGGTACCTGTGTGGAGGTTCTGATCACCAAACGTTCATTCTCATCCAGCCAGGTGAGTGTGATATGGGGCTCGATATGGGCCTGTTGTACGTAAGGTGTGGAATATTCCCGTTCCAATACCTGTACCGACTCTGCCATGGCTCTGTCCACATCGCCAAGCTCGGCCGTGATGCGCGAAGCAATGTTTCGCTTTGGGGCATAGCAAAAGGGGTCATCCTGTACTTCCCCATGCAGTACCACCGAATTATCGACAGACTCTCTGGGATCGAAAATCGACGGCAGTTCTTCATATTCAACTTTGAGCAGTTTCACTGCTTCCCTGGCGATTTCCAGAGTTTCAGCAGCAACCAAGGCAACTTTATCCCCTACAAAGCGTACAGTGGGATTCAGAATCAGCATATCTCTCGGTGAGGGTTCCGGATAGCCCTGTCCGGCTGTGGTATAAAAATGTTCAGGAAAATCCTCATGGGTCAGGATGGCAACCACCCCCGGCAGAGCCTGCGCCCGGGATTTATCGATATGTTTGATTTTTCCGTGTGCGATGGTAGAGTAACAAAGTTTCAGATAAAGCATTCCCGCCCGCTGCATATCGTCGGCGAAAACCGCGTTCCCTTTAGCCAGTCCTACGCCGTCCACACGAACGGTGGGCTGCCCCACAACTTTTAATGGCTTTTGCTCACTCACTCGAATTCTCCCGGGATCTCAAATTGAGGGCTGCCTCAACAGGTTTGGCATAGCCGGTGCAGCGACAGAGGACGCCGGAAAGGGCATCCCGGATCTCCGTTTCCGTTGGTGCCGGGCAGTTGCGATACAATGCTTCCAGAGCGAGCAGCATTGCCGGAGTACAATAACCACATTGAATGGCACCGGCCTGTAAAAAGGCCTCCTGCAGTGAATTCAGACCCTGCTCACGATTGAAATGCTCCAGAGTCTCTACCTGTCTTCCGGCACAACTTGCCACCAAAACCAGACAGGCATTATGCGCTTTGCCTTCAATGAGAACAGTGCAGGAACCGCAATTCCCTTTATCGCAGCCGTGCTTTACGCTGAAAAATCCCTGTTCTCTCAAATACTCAAGCAGAGTGGTGCCAACGGCCGTTTGGGCGGAATGAGTCGAACCATTGAGGTTGAAATCTACTTTCATAGCTTCCCGGCAATCCTTTCCAGAGCGGTTTTGAGGAGTATTTTTTTATAAGCCTGTGAGCCGTAGGCATCTACCGGATAATGGACGACCGCTGCTCCAGCAAATCCATCCATCCAGTCCGGACTCATGTCCCCTGCGGGACAGCTGGCAAGATGATATTCACTGCACCGCCCTCCACTGACGACGATGATCCTGTCTTTGCTTTTCACGGCGCTGAAGATCACAAAAGCCGGTGCTGAAGGTAACAAGGCAAATCTTTCCAGTGCTGAATTCCCAGCCGGATCAAGGTCAATCTCGACAGAGGTTATAATGCCCACACCATCCCATAAGCAGACAGTGCTCCTCTCGCTGCCACTTTCCGTTTCGACATTCAGTCGGGCATCCAGAGCGTACAACAGAACACTAAGTTCCGAGTTCATACGCATGCGGGCAATCTCACCGCCAAGGGTACGCTGGTTGCGAATATTTTTAGAGGATTCAGAGAAACGCGCCGCTTCTGCAATAGAGGAATAGGGACCCCCGTTCAGAGCTTCGGTCAATTCCTGCAGGCTGACGGCAGCACCCACGGTCAGACCAGCATCGGTTTTCATAAGGGTCTGTCCCAGCAAGCCCTTCACATTGATCAATCCCCGGATACGGGAATCCTGCTCGCTGACGAGGTAGGTTCCGCCTGAAAAATAAGTACCGACTCCCGAACTTTGCAGCTCGAGTGCCGTCTTCAGACTTTCGGGGTTGTAAAAATTTTTAAGTGATGTCCACATAGGTTAGCGGAATTTGATCCCTGTGTTTTTTTCAGCGCGGGACAGCATTTCAGCCGCAATGCGGTTATGTTCAGTGATCAGTGCATTTTCGTCCACGGGTGAGTTTCCATTGCGAATGCGCCATGTTCCTTTGACCATCAGCTGATCCACCGGAGCAGATCTGACGCAGAACAGCAGGGCTGCCACAGGATCACTCATTCCTCCGGCGTATTCCAAACGGGACATGTCAAACAGGGCCAGATCCGCCTGCTTACCTGAAGACAGCTGGCCGATATCATTCCTCCCCAGAACCGCCGCACCTCCCCGGGTTGCCATGTACAAAACTTCCCGGGCTGTCAACCAGCAGGAGGCCTCGCGCAGCCGAGAGAGCAGCATGGCATTGCGCATCTCCTGCAGCATATTTCCGGAATCATTTGAAGCCGAGCCATCCACTCCCAGACTGACGTGGACGCCGGCCTGAAGCAGTTCCCTGATCCTGGCAATGCCGGACCCCAACCGCATGTTAGATGAGGGACAATGGGATATGCCGGCACCGGCGGCACCCATTCGGGCAATTTCGCTGTCTGACAGATGCACCGCATGGGCAAACCAGCTCTGTCCCCCAAGCCAGCCCAGGGATTCGATAAAGTCCACAGGTCGTTTGCCGGTAGTATCGAGACAGAATTGTTCTTCGTCCAGTGTCTCTGCCAGATGCGTATGGAGCCGCAGACCATTTGTTTTTGCAAAAGCGGCGGTTTCACGCATCAGCTCCTCAGTCACCGAAAAAGGCGAGCAGGGAGCCAGAGAGATACGCACCATGGCTCCGGGACTCTCATCGTGCCATTTGTTCAAAAGACGCTCTGTATCATTCTGTATTTCGGCTTCAGTCTGAACCGTATCATCGGGGGGTAAGCCTCCTTTGGATTTCCCAAGCGACATGGAGCCGCGGGTCGGCTGAAAACGGACACCCAGTTCCAAGGCGGCTTTGATCTCAGTATCGATGAGCTCACGGATGGCTTTTTGGGGGAACAGGTACAGATGATCCGAACTGGTCGTCACACCGGTTTTCATCAACTCGAGCAACCCCGTTTTAGCACTCACGGTCACGGCCTCAGTATTCAGTTCACGCCAGACTTCATAATGATTGGTCAGCCAGCTGAAGAGCGGCTGATCCTGCATGAGCGGAATATTCCGCGTCAGCGATTGATAGAGATGGTGGTGTGTGTTGATAAATCCGGGCAGGACTACCATGTTGTCAGCATCCAGGACTTCATCGGCCTGAAGGTCAATTTGCTGCGGACCGATTGAAGTGATTATCCCATTCTCAATGAGAATATGCCCGCCGGTAAATTCTTCACAGGCATCGTTCATCGTGACAATCCGCAGAGGGTTTTTGATCAGGATTTTTTTCAAATTAGCTCTGGTTTTCGGTGCTGGTATGGCTTAAAACTTTCAAATTCTGTAATTAATTCCGGGTTCAAATTTAGGCCTACTTCGACTTCAGACAGAATATTTTCCATTGGCCGCTTCGACTCACTTTTTCTTATTTTCATCGATCGCTGCCCTCTGACTCATCCAGATCTGTTCTGCATTTTTCAGCAGGATGGCCATTTGTACGGCCCGTCGGGTGTCGGCCTGTTCGCACTCATCGTTCAACGCTGCGTTCCGAATGGCCAAATCCCCGGGATCCAGTATCGCCCTCATTTCTGGGGAATGGTAATGGATTCCATCATCCGATGGAGTGAGGGATGTTCTTAGGTCATTTTCTAGAAAGTGCAGACTTTCGCCATCGAAAAAATAGCCGCCCTGCTCCGTTTCAAAAGCTCCTTCGGACAAATAGATTTTCGGTTTGTCCGCAAAGGGTCTGCCCGAGGTGGGACAGAAGGTGGTGCAGTCTCCGCATTCATTGCAGAAGTCACCGATATTAAGCACCTGCCGCGTTTGGGCCAAACGGAAGGTTTCCTCTGTGACGATCTTTACTTGATCAGCTGTGTGGGTTACGGACTGGATCCGATACTCTGCCGGTTCGGTCTGATAGCCCAGATTGGCTAGATTCGGGCACACGCTCACACAGATATTACAGACTTCATCACAGTAAAGGCAGCGCGCCGCTTCCTTTTGCGCTTCATCGGGTGTCATTGTCCGGCTGATGAGGTTGAAATCCACCGGTTCATGGCGAACAAAATCTTCTACGGCAGGTCCATATTCACATCTGGCCAGCTTTTGCTGATATTCGTCATCCTTAAGTTCTAATTTATGCCGATGGATCCGATGGGAGGATTTGCCGGCTCTCAGCAAGATTTGCTCGGCGGCTTTTTTCCCATCTCCAACGGCATTCACAACGGATGAGGCTCCCCGATAGGCATCACCTCCAAAGAAAATACGACCTCCTCCGGAGTTTTGAGTTACCGGGATTACCAATTCGTCGCTATCCTCCAGCAAACCGGCTTCCACATCCTGACCGATGGCTGGGATGATGGTGTCAAATTCAAAACTTGAGCCCGGCAGTGAAGACTTTCGGATCATTCGCCTGCCGCCCGCATCCCGCTCTCCGCTGAGTTCCATGGCGGCACAGGTGAGACGCAGGGCTCCTTCATCTGATAACTCAATTTTTTCGGGTGCAACCAGCTGGATCAGCCGAATCCCCTCTTTCAAAGCGTCTTCAACCTCATCCCATTCTGCTGGCATTTCCAGTCGGGTACGGCGATAGAGCAAGGTAACCTCTCCCCCTTCTCCTGCCAGCCGCAGGGCTGTCCGGGCGGCGTCGATGGCCGTATTGCCACCACCGATAACACCGATACGACGACCCGGGGTTATACGGTTCCCTGACTTCACGGCAGATAAAAACCGTATGGGGTCCATCACACCAGGCAAATCTTCTCCCGGTATTTTCAGCTTTTTGTTCAGGGCCGCCCCCACAGAGAGATAGAGGTAATCATATTCGCTCTTCAGGGTTTTCAGACGTTCGCTGTCGATGCGACCCCCATAGTGCAGAGTCACGCCCAGCGCTTCAATACTGCTGATGTCCCGCGACGTAACGCCTCCGGGAAGTCTAAATTCCGGGATACTGCCAGAGACCATTCCTCCGGGACTTTCTTTGGCTTCGTAAACGGTAACATTAAACCCGCTCACAGCCAGAAAATAAGCGCATGAAAGTCCAGACGGACCGGCACCAATGATGGCCGCCGAGGATGTTGGGGAAGTTTCCGCACTCACCCGATTGCTCATTTTGGTCTGCTCAACGATGAAACGTTTGATTTCCCGAATGAGCAGTGTATTGTCAATATTATTGCGTGTGCATTTCAATTGGCAGAGATGATCGCAAACATAACCGGTCACTCCCGGGAAGGGGTTGGTGCGTCTAACCACTTCCGCTGCCTTCTCAAATTCTCCTATAGCGGTGTAATACATGTAGCGGGGGATTTCCTGATCGGTAGCGCAATGCCCGGTGCAGGGTGCACTGATGCAGTCAAATGATCCCAGGCTTCGGGCTGTCTTGATGTTTTCGAAGGCATCTACCCTGGCATGATAATGGGGATCGGCACAGACACTTTCCGCGTAGGCTGTCAGATTGGACATACCTGCCCCCTGCACGTCTGCATCGCTGCCATTGAGTTTGAGGATATAGTCCTCAAGGGAATGAGCTCCTGTTGAGGCAACCGCTTCTGTAATCCCGGTGAGATATTGACCGAGTCGCGTGTAGCCGCCTGGTTTCAGCAGATCACTGCAGGTGGTGACGGGTTTGAAATTACAGGCCAACACATCGGCAATATTGAAGGCATCGATGCCGGCAGAAAAAGAGATATCCAGTGCGCCGTGGAATTCGCTCTGGAGCCGGTCACCCAGATTAATGCTGATGGGATGCAGGGGTCTCCCGCTCAGATAGGCCATGTTTTCCGATTCAGGGAATACCGATTTGCGGTTCTCCACCTCCAGAGTGTTGGTCAGCTTGAGTCCGAACTGAAGCCCCTGCGCTGCGGCACTGGCCTGCAGATTACCGATGATGTTCAGGGCATCTTCCCATTTCAGATCATGTTCAAAAGCTGCATCCGGTACCTCCACCTGCTGATACCCCAGCTGTTTGTTCAGGATATCCCTGACCCGCTCCACTCCCAGCAGGGTTGGGTTCAGCTTCAGGGTTGTGTGATAACGTCGTTCTTCAAGGAAATATCGGCCGATTTTTTCGATTTCATCCGAAGGACAGCCGTGCATAGTGGAAATTGTGAGACTGTTTGAGATCTGCGGCGGTATAGCGATCCGATCTATGTCAGGATAGACAGGTTTAAGCAACTCCAATTTTTCATTCAATTGATGGGATGAGTCCTCCATCAGGTCAAAATATTCCTGCATATTTTCATTCCGGATACCCGCTAGGTCATACCCTGCGCTCATGTTAAAAATGAAGCCGGGTCCCTTACCCGAATCCATGCTGAATTTATGCCGCAGGATGTGCAGGATGATCCAGGCGTTGAGGTATTCCTCATGGGACTGACGCAGTTTAAGCTCCTGGGACCATTCACAATTATAACCTTCATCCTCCATGTCAATACAGGGTTTGGCCACATCCAGTTCATCCAGGGTCTGTACTGTTTTCAGCTCGATGTAACGGGCTCCGCAAAGCCAGGCGGCAACGATGTTCTGGGACAGTTGAGAGTGTGGCCCGGCCGCCACTCCCACAGGAGTTTCCAGCAGGGTACTATAGCGTTCCATTCTGAAGACATCGTCTGGGGAGGCATGGAAAAAAAGGGGGGCATAGATCCCGAAAATTGAGCCCCGCTGCTCGTATTCTGTGAGAATCCGTTTCAGCAAAAGGTCTATGGGCAGGGGCGTGAGTCGGTCAGACATTGTTCTCTTTGGTCAGTTTTGTGACTACATGACGCAAAATATTGATCAGTACTTTCCGGCGGTACTCTGCACTGGCCCGGATATCCGAGATAGGAGCGATTTGGGCAACAACCTCTTTCAGATGTGCTTCCAGCCTGGGGAGTTCACGGTTCACCACTTTGGTAAACTGCTCCAGACTCACAACGGTGGGAGCCACGGCACCTGCCGTAATGGCTTTAAATTCGACCTTCCGGGCGAGTACCCGGTAAACGATTGCACAATTCACCACAGCGATGGCCATGCTCCGGCGCAATCCGATCTTATAAAACAGGGATCGGCCAGCTTCCCTTGGCAACCGTATGGACCTGAGCAGTTCTCCCGGACGAAGTGCCGTTTTCCCCGGTCCTTTGATAAAGTCACTTATGGCCAGTTTGCGGGTGCCGGAGGCGGATTCCAGCAGGAGCTCTGCCCCAAAAGCGTAAAGTCCCGGCAGTAAGTCTCCGGCAGGGGATGCATTACAGATATTGCCACCGATGGAAGCCCGGTGACGGATCTGCTGTCCGGCAAAGTGTTCTGCGGCTTCGTGGAGGGCGGTCAGTTCACTGGCAATTCCTTCGTGTTTACGGAGATCTTCCACTGCTGTCAGGGCGCCAATCTCAAATGTATCTTCCCCCTGGCGGATACCTCTCAGGCCTTCGATCTTCTTCAAATCAATGAGGGTCTCAGGCAGGAGTCGTTCGTGTTCATAACGCAGCATGAGGTCTGTTCCCCCTGCCAGAAATTGTACATCTCCCGCAGAGCGCTGTAAAATACTGAATACCTCCTGCAGACCACCGGGACAGTGATAGATCATTTGTCCGTCTTCCTACCGGCCAGTTCAATGGCATCCACAATTTTTTGGTAGCCGGTACAGCGGCAGATATTCCCTGAGAGATCCGCTTTGATCTCCTCCCGTGAGGGTTGTTTGCGATTGCGGAGGATCTGTTCTCCGGTGAGGATCATGCCGGGAATGCAGTATCCGCACTGGACTGCATGGGTATCGATAAAAGCCTGCTGCAGATCGGTGAGGTGGTCCTTTTCCCCAAGCCCTTCGATGGTGGTCACCCGGGAGCCCTGTGCTTCAACCGCAAAAATAAGACAGGAATCCACCGTTACCCCGTCCAGAATCACGGTGCAGGCACCGCATTCGCCTTCACCGCAGACCTCTTTGGTCCCCGTGAGATGCAATTCATCCCGGAGGAAGTCCAGCAGGCGCAGGTGCGTTGGTATTTTTCGGGAGATGGATTGCCCGTTTACGGTCAGCTGCAGGTCAAAATAATGGATTTCCTTCATCTTCAGCACAGACCGGCCTTTTTCACAAGTTGCTGCACGGCCCCAATAGTTGGGCTGACCGGTTTGGGTAAAACGATCTTTTCCCCGGCGGCGGCAATATCCTTTAAACCGGAGCCGGTGATCAGCAACACAGCAGATTGGTCCCTTTGGATGAGGTTTTGCGTCAGGGCTTTGTGGTAGCCGGCATAAGCAGCTGCTGCGGCCGGTTCGGCAAAGACGCCTGTCCCTGCTGCCAGTTTCTGTTGACCGGTCAGAATTTCATCATCCGAAACCCGGATCCCAAAACCACGAGAAGCCTTCAGAGCACGAACGGCCTTCACACCATCCCGGGGCAGCGATACACTGATGCTGTCCGCAACTGTCTGTGCCTTCACAGGTTTAATCGTTCCATCGCTCTCCCATGCCCTGATGACGGCGTCGGAATGTTCTGCCTGAACGGCAACAAGCCTGGGGATTCTCTCAATCCACCCCAGCTGGACGAGATCATAAAAACCTTTATACACGCCGGCCAGAATACAGCCGTCCCCTGTGGGCACGAAGATGAGGTCGGGTACCTGCCACTTCAATTGTTCGGCAATTTCCAGGGCAGCCGTCTTTTTCCCTTCGGCGAGGACCGGATTGATCCCGGTACTGCGGGAATACCAGCCGAATCGCTCTGCCGTTTGCAGAGAGAGATCGAAGGCATCATCATAGGTCCCGTCCACGGGTATCAGAGTGGCTCCATACTGCAGAATCTGGGTGAGTTTGGCCACCGGGGCCGTAGCCGGCGCCAGGATAACCGCCTTCAGTCCATAATAGGCGGAGAGTGCTGAAAGGGATGCCGCCGCATTGCCGGTGGAAGCCGCCACAATGACTTTATTCCCAAGCTCAAGAGCGTGCTGCAGACCAATCGCCGTGGCCCGGTCTTTCAAAGATGCGGATGGATTGCGAGTGTCATCTTTCAGGTAGAGATGCGGCACACGGTCAAGAGCACTCTCCGGCACTTTGATAAGTGGGGTTCCACCAACATGAATTCCCGCAATTTTCGGCGGATGTTTTACGGGCAGGAGCGGCGCATAACGCCAGAGCGACGGCTCGTGGTTCGTGGAAAGCAGGGCAGGACCCCATTCCTTGCTCAGAGTTTTGTAGTCATATTGAATGTCGAGATTATTACCGCAGTCGCAGCGGTATCGAAAAGGCTCAGGGGCAAATTCCTTACCGCAGCTCACGCATTGATAGCCCAGGACGAGTTGCAGGTCTTTTGGCATCAGCGGTACTGTTTGAGAAGACCCGTCCGTTCATTAAATTCGTCGATCCGGGCATCCCATTGTTCTACCTGCTGGTAGCGGTCAAGCCAGTAATTCTCATCATACCATTGAGCATTGAGCTCATCCACCGTCTTACCCTGTTGCTCCACCCAGGTGAAATATTTGAGATTGTGCATGCGCTTTTTATCCCGATAGCTGAGCTCGAGCAGGGCCTCGGTATTGATGGCTTGCAGCCTTCCTTCATAGTCTATTCCGGCATCGGTTGTGCTGTACTCTCCATGTTTGTCCCGCTCTTCCTGCAGGCGTGATTGGTACATTTCCATGGAATCCGTAGCCACCGTAAAGATCAGATGAGAGGAATCCCATTCGAAATATTTGGCCATTTTAATGGCTCCCATGATGTTGGCGATGGAGGAAATCCCCAGCACATCCAGACTGTCCACCAGCCCGCCATCCACACCGCGATCCTTTAGCAATTGTTTCCCGGCAGGCTCGTTGAACAGGCGCATGATGCGGATGTTCGGTTCGTCATCGAGGGCAGCCACCACATCCATATTTTTTAAGTTGTGGATCCAGGGCACATGTTTGTCACCGATGCCCTCAATGCGGTGGCCACCGTAGCCGTTGTAGAGCAGCGTGGGGCACTGTAACGCCTCGCCGGGCGGTGAGGACGGGGGTGGTGGAGCGGAACATGAACTCTCCGCTCTGCTGAAGGTCGGCCTCGGTCACTGAGCCACCGACCGGGAGGCGGCCGATGAGCGCGAAGTCGTAGAGGTAGTCGGCCTGGGGATCGATGTTTTTGTCGGCGGAGCTAAACAGTCCGA
>CAZIYQ010000021.1:0-19835 GCA_964543505.1 uncultured bacterium
GGAGTGATTGGAGTTCAGCCGTGTGCTCTTCCGTTCTGAATTTTCAGGCTATTCCTTTTTGGTGGTATCGCTTATTTTTTCGAATAATTTGTCTCCGGTAGAGTCTTCCGGTTTATGTGTTGAGACAACCAGCAGTCCGGGTCCCTTTTTGAATTTTTCAAATTCAGCGGGTCTGTGCCATTTCAATTCGAATATTTCTTCGGGTTTTGGTGTGATGATCCTGTCGGAAAATAAGGAGTCCAAGGTCGGTTCGATAAAGGGTTTATCCTCTATAGAACAAAAAATATGAACTACATTCAATTCCCCCGTGGTTTCAGGCAGATACCCGCAGGCAAAGAACGATACCAGTAAAGTTGAGATCAGTTTTTTTTGCATATCAAAACAACAGAAGAAGCTTTTGTTACTCCATACATCAAAGAAATAGCCATTGAATTTACCAGAATTAATCCTGCACATAAAATATTTTTTAATGACTTTGCAGGCATACTCAGTAAAATATTGTAGGGTGTGTCCTGTATGAGACCAAATTTTGTCAATGAATGATAGCCTTGATTGCCGAGAAAAGTTTGGAGTGTCCCTGGCGTAAAATGATACAGATGCCGAGGTGCATCATAGGGTGCCCAATTCGCACCATACCATTTTCGTTCCGGTGCGTCATGGCTGGGAACTGCCACAACCAGCAAGCCCTCCTCCGAGAGATGATCCCGGATAAAGCTAAACAGTGAGCGTGTGTTGTGAATATGCTCGAGAGAATGCCAAAGTGTAATGAGATTATATTTTTTGGTTCCATCAATTTCATCGAGAGAAGTATAAGCTTTAATTCCTTTATCGGATGCAGTCAGCATAGCAGATTTGTTGTTGTCCTGTAATTCTGCCTTCCATCCTTTTTGAGACATGTATTCACAGAATTCTCCCTGTCCTCCTCCGATATCCAGCAGGATGCCTGAATTTATGAACTGACTGATCTTACCATATTTTACAGCCAGGGCAATTTTCTGAACAATTGCGTATGTCCTATCGAAAAGCGTTGAAGATTTTGTTTTATGAGGATCATATTCCGGTGAGTCATAATATTGTGATATTTCATGCTCTGTGGGCCTTGGATTCAGGTAAATAAAACCACATTTGCACTGAACCAGCTTGAAACTCTCGCCCGATGCAGGGGCAAGCCTGTCTCTAATATCCGTAAAATGCTGATACTCCTCACTCCCACAGATTATGCAGTTCGTAGTTTCCACTAATCAGTTGAGTTGACGCCTTTGGAATGGTTGTTCCGATAAAGCAGGGCAGCTCCTGTGATCATTAGGATGATAGAAATGTATTGAGCGCCTGACAGGTTCAGAAAATACTTTGTATTCGTTCTTATAAACTCAATAGAGAATCTTGCAATTCCAACAAGGATCATGTAATAGGAGATCAGTTCTCCGTTAAAATGTTCTTTTAATCGTTTGCGATAGAGAAAAATAAAAATCAGGCTGTACATGATGACCTCGTAAATCTGTGTTGGGTGAACGGGGATATCGATTGGTGGGGCTCCTTTGGGGAAGGCCACAGCCCAAGGCAAGCTCGAAGGGATCCCATAATCATCCCCTACCAGAAAACAGCCTATCCTGCCAATGGCATGCCCGAGCACAAGATAGGGAGCAATCCAGTCAGCTACTTTAGCCACTGAAAGTTCATGTTTATGCACAAAAAACATGACAGCTAGAAATCCGCCAATCGCACCACCGTAAAATACCATTCCTGCCCCGAAATTATGGATGCCCCCGGCAAGACGACTTCCGCTCAAGGTGAAAATACCAGCAATAATATCCCAAAGTCCTCTCAAATTTTCTGCTCCGTAACCGGAGGGAATATTTTCGATAATATAGTAAATTTTTGCTCCCAGTATTCCGCCGATGGCTGCCCGGAAGGTGAATTCATCTGCCAATTCAGGGGGCTGCCCAAAGCGGTTCATATCTCGTCTCAGAAGATAATTCCCGGTTAAAAAAGCGATTACCATCATCAGTCCGAAGGACGAGATCGCAAAATCTCCAAAGCGAATGATTTCAGGGTACATTTAATTCCTTTCCACAATTATTACAGTACTGAGCATTCGGTTCTGATTCAGTCCCGCATTCAGGACAAAATCTGCGATCAGTTGATACACTGGATTTAGTGCTTGAGTTCCGACTCAAATTTTTCCTGAAAAAGTAAAACAGGATCAGTACCAGGGGCAGACCGAAGAATATCATATATCGCCCGCGTCTCATTCCGGACTCTACATTTGAGGACCCGTCGTCTACAGTGGAGACTGCAGAGCTATCCTGATCAACAGGGGGCTGCTCGGCCGCCCTCTCTTTGATAATATCGAGAGAGTTAAGATGCTCAGGATTTTCATAACTGAATTTAACATGAAAAACATCCTCTGCCGGCAAATCAACGATAGCCTGACGATGATAAATGAAACCATACTCATCCGTCATGGATTCAACATTAGTCAAATTTGTATTAAAGTTTTCTGCTGAAAGGTTTTGCTGGATCACAACAAAGGCCGAGTCTATATTCTGATCAAACTTAAGATCAATATCAAATTGACGGTGAGCGGTAGAATCAAAGGGATTGTAATACAACTGCGCGTAATATTGTGGTTGATCCACATTGAGTTTCATCAGACTGCCCTGCTCTCCGGTTGTGATTTCCTGAACGACCAATTCTTTCTCCCCTTCATCCGTATCGCGGGAATGCAAAGCCATAGAGGCATTATCAGGAAGATAAACCCCAAACTCATAAGGCAGCTGTGCTTGATCTGACACGATCTCATAAGTGATCAACACGCCCGGATGATCATATTCCGGCCAGAGCCCGATAACCAATGTCGTAAAAGGAGCTGAATTCACCGCGAACATCAAGCTGAACATTAAACTTAAAAGTATCTTTTTCATTTTACCTTCATTTTAATTTGAAATTACCGGTACGGATACCAGGATGACATCATAAAAAATATGGGTATAAACGGTAATACCATATCCTCTCTTTAAAAATAATACACCTAAAAATAAGCCGGAAACCAATCGATAGACAAAGCTGTACCAGTGAAACTCCTCTCCGAAATATCCCAGGTAATGGAAAATCGAAAAGACCAGACCCGACAAAAACAGAGACACTACTGCGGACCGGATTATATTTTCTTTAATGATTCGATTAAAAAAATAGAACAATCCCGAAATCAGGACCAGTCTGAAAAATAATTCTTCAAAAATTCCGGCTCCCAGAGAAAGATAGAGTTGTTCAGCGAAATTCCCCACTGCAGGATTGGCTAATAATTTAGGCAGTATCAGCGTTGACATTACCAAAAATAAGGTTGCCCAGGCCAAACTCTCAAAGATCATTACCAGAAAATAGACTGACTTGACGCTGAAATCTGTCACCTGGAGCGAATTGCGCTGCCTGATAAGCAAACTGAGTGCAATTATCGCAATTAAAAATCCGAAAACGAGATTGCCTGTTGGACCCCATGCGAAAAGCCAGCGATTCACCAATACATCAATGCCATTGCGGATGTGTATTGGTTTACCGTAATACAAAAATATGCCCGTGATTTCGTACAGTGCCAGTGCAGGCAGCACTAGTAAAATACTGTAATAAATAGAAGCTGAAGCCTTGTAATATTGATATTTTTGACTAGTCTGTGTCAATTTTTAATACGGCCAGAAATGCTTCCTGAGGGACATCTACCGTGCCGATTTGTTTCATGCGTTTTTTACCCTCTTTTTGCTTTTCGAGGAGTTTTCGCTTGCGTGTTATATCACCACCATAACATTTTGCCGTTACATTTTTACGAAGTGCTTTGATGGTTTCCCTGGCAATGATCTTGTGACCAATAGCTGCCTGGATAGGTATCAAAAATTGGTGGCGGGAAATGACTTCTTTCAATTTTTTGCATAAAGCCGAACCCTGTCCGTAGGCGCGGTCTTTGTGGACAATCAGTGAGAGAGCATCAACAGCTTCACCACTGATAAGGATATCCAACTTCTGTAAGTCACCGGGTCTGTCATCAATAAATTCATAGTCGAAGGACGCATAACCACGCGTACTCGATTTTAGTTTTTCAAAAAATTCGTAGATCACTTCACCCAGCGGCATCTCAAAGATCAGCTGCACCTTTGCAGGCGTCAAATAGGTTGTAGCCTTGTAGTTGCCACGCTTATCAATACATATTTTCATGACCACGCCGATGTACTCTGCGGGTGTGATGATCTCCGCATGGATATAGGGTTCCAAAACCGTATCTATGGTGCCGATATCAGGCATATCAGCAGGATTATTGACAACAATCTCCTGTTTGTTTTTGAGGATGACCTTATAGCGCACATTGGGCGACGTGGTGATCAGTTCCATGTTGAATTCCCGCTCAAGGCGTTCCTGGACAATTTCCATGTGGAGGGGTCCCAGAAAGCCGCAGCGAAATCCGAATCCCAGAGCGGTAGAGGTATTGGGTTCATACGACAAGGCAGAGTCATTCAATCGCAGTTTTTCCAGACTCGTACGCAGATCTTCATAATCGTGTGAATCGATTGGATACATCCCTGCAAAGACCATGGGCTTGATGGGTTTGTAGCCCGGCAGTGGTTCGCTGGCCCGATTCTCTTTCAGCGTCAGGGTGTCCCCCACTTTGATATGCTGGACATCTTTAACATTGGTGATGATATAACCCACATCCCCGCTTTTAAGCCGCTTGACCGGTACACGCTTTAGTTGCAGGATGCCCACTTCCGCGATTTCATGGTCCATGCCTCCCACAAAATAGTGAGCTGTCATCCCTTTCTCAATATAACCATCGAAGACGCGAACGTAAGGGACAACTCCTCTGAACTGATCAAAAGTAGAGTCAAAGATCAATGCACGGGTACCTTTTGCCCCGCTGGCTTCCGGCGGTGGTATCTCTTCAATGACCGCATTAAGGATTTCTTTGATACCGATACCCTCTCTGGCACTGATGGGGATTACTTTTTCTTCTTCACAGCCCAGCAATTCCACCAGCTGCTCCTTTGCAGAGGCCGGATCAGCATTGGGCATATCAATTTTATTGATCACAGGAATAATCTCAAGGTCTGCATCGATGGCGAGGTAGGCGTTGCTCACCGTTTGAGCTTCCACACCCTGAGCGGCATCCACGAGCAGCAGTGCACCTTCGCAAGCAGCCAGGCTTCGGGAGACTTCATAGGTAAAATCCACATGGCCCGGCGTATCAATCAGATTTAAGGTATAGATCCGGCCGTCATCGTGTTTGTATTTCATTTGAATGGGGTGTGATTTAATAGTGATCCCGCGCTCCCGCTCGAGGTCCATATCATCGAGGACCTGATCCTGCATATCGGATTGGCTGATCGTATGGGTGTACTCCAACAGGCGGTCGGCAAGAGTTGACTTGCCGTGGTCAATATGTGCGATAATACAAAAGTTACGAATGTAGTCGGTTTCCACGGGGGCGAATTTAAGGTGTGGATGTATTTAGTTCATAGGCAATGCAGTGGCTTTTGACCCAACTTGCGAGAGTGCGGCGGCGGGTTATATCCCGCTTTTGATCAAGGGCTAGAAGATCGGGAAATCACAAACCGGTTAGACCTGCTTCATTAATTACTATTTTTTTTGCGCACAGGGAACACTAAAATTCACATGATAGTGATCATCATGTCTGACCGCTGGTCCGCCACCAGAATACCATACAATATGTTGTTGAATGAAATCACCATATTCCGTTTCATAAAGAAATTTTTTATACTCTTCAGCAATAATCACCTCTTTGATTCCATATCCCAATCTGGTTGCTTCTTTATGCAACTCAACAAGGTGCAAAGCAATTGCATTAAAATCAATTTTGTAATCCTTGTGGTAACCTTCAGCATCCAGATCAATACCATATCCATATCTATTCAAAGCATTGGTTGGCAAGTACTTCACATAGCCTTTTAAACTACGAATTGGAACCATAAAGTCAACCGAAAGACCATTCTGATGGCTTCTATGGTGTTTGAACCGACCGCCATTTTTCGATCCTGTTTCACCATATTTGTACCTGAACTCTGGATTAATTGCGTAGATATTTTGATAACTATTGATAATAATATCATATACCGCACTATGTACAGATGTTCTATCCAAATACATTCGAATGAAAGAATAGGATTTAAAATTCTTCCCGGAGTAGGGCAGTTTTACTCCATTTTCCAGCGAACCAGCATAATAGGTGCCGTAACATGTACTTTGGGGATTCTCTTGAGCGGATGAGAGGTTTAGAATTAAGGATAGGATTATTAAAAGTTTTGTTATTATAGAGATGACTTTCCAGCGAATATTGTTCATTATCGTCATAGCGTATTCTTCTCCCATTTAATAGTGAGATCTGCATTATCTAATTTCATCCGGTTTATGTCGTAAAATGTAGCCTAAAAACCTGCTGATTCGAACAAATTTGGGGGTAAAAATATTACTCATCAGTGTAGCAATCTAGTCATGGCAGACGAACATCCAACTGTAATAGTCCTTCCCGGTAATAATCCTCATCCCCACAATCATTATGGTCTGGTATAAGGGTTCCACCATCAATTGAATATATTGTAACGGGTTCGCCTGCTTGAACAATCTGGTAGACTGCCAAGACAGAATACTCGCCGTTTCCCAAATAGAACAGCATTTTTTGTTCTGCCGTATGCTCAAAACTGATCAGCAGGCTGTCTTCAATTACTCCCTCATAAATATATACCGGAACATCTGTTATCGAATCATTTAAGGTGACACTTATTTCTATGACCCCGTTATCCGGCGGTATTACATCCCAGTCGTCATATTCGTCGTCGTCGGAAAAAAAGCAGTTTAATGAATTCAGTCCTTCATAGATGTCGCAACCTGGGATTGCCGGTATCAGTAGCATTAATGTGAGTAGAATTACAGTTCTCTTCATCCGAAATCCTTTACATATGTTATGCCGAAATCCAATTGATGGATTGTTTTCCCAATGTAGTCGGGATTGTAGATTCCCTGATAACCTATATATGGATGGAACCTGGTTTTAAAAAAAGTAAAACCTACATTTAGAACTGGCACGGCCCCTTCTGTGGGATTTAAGTGAGTGCCAGCCCAATTACCCCATGTGAAGTTTATATAGCTATTGATATAAAATGCCATTTGATCATTCACAGGCAGCAGTTTACGCAACCCTAAACCAATCATAAATCTGGTTTCACGGTAAACGGTGTAACTGTCGTTATGATTATCAAGTTGTCTTGTATAGCGCGGACTGATCTGCACGTTTAGAAGATAATACAAATTCCTCTCACTGTATCCATGGGTGAATATTACGAATTTAAAGTTTGAAACCTGGTTGCCAACTGATACACCCGGTTCAATCATCATAGTATATTCTTCATACCAGGGTTCATGCTTACCAGAAAATTTGCCTCCTGCAAATAAGATTGAAATTGACAACAGCGCATAGCAAGATATCAGTAAACGTAACAATGTTATCATTTTGGGACAATCTAAATTCAATTTCGGTACAGCACCAGTCAGGTACCCGTTCCATTTAGAGCGACGTTTACTATTTAAACTGATAAACAAACTAAAATTTTGTGTAATTTTCGATTACCCCAAAAGAGCATTCACCCCCTGACAAATACTGCTCATAGAGCGGTTTTACATCCTCAAGCCAAGACAACTTCCCCAGACCTGCCTGGTTACCTTCAGCAACTCCCCGCGCGATGTAACCATCAGTGACTGATACGATGAAGCCAGGGTCGAGATAGAGTAATCTTTTTTCACCAATTGCAGCAGTTGGACACCACTCGGGGTAGGCATGCTTATCAATACTATCGTACAGGTGAAAAGTGATGGGCTTTCCGTCATTTGGTAAAGATGTTAATTCTATATCCAGAATTTGTTCGGCATTCAAACTAGTCAGCAACCCAATTGCATGATCAAATTCGGTTGAAATCTCCAAGGATTGATCTCCGCAAAATACAGCAAAAACTGGTGTTGAATTCCAACTAGCTAATTTTATTGAGGAAAAGGGATCAAACAGATTATGAATTCCATTTTGATTCATTTCTAAGCTTAACATTTACAAAAGATCGTGATTATTCAATCGAGTAATTCCCCTGGATTGAGATTTTCCAAACGGAATTTTTAGAACATTAGCGATGTCGGCAGAAAGCTTTCTATATTTAGTTTTCTCAATAATTATTGCGCCGTTCACTTAAATAAAAGCAGGAATCCCACTTAGCTCTAGGGGAAATATTCCACCATTCGTCATGGCTATTATGGTATCCCCCCTTGACTCAATTTGTTCTCTCAATTCAGTGAAACTTGTCCCAAAGTGATTTTTAGAGTCCCAGTGCAGTTCTAAATTTTCATCTGCAAGACTGACCTCGATTACGGAATATGATTCGTTTTCATTTAATGTTGTGCAATAATTATCAACATTAGAATGATAGTAACCACAGATGTTATTACAAATCATTTACCTTAGATTATCACGTTTCAATGAAAAGACATTAGGTATCGAGTTTTTGCCTTCAATTAATTTGTCAAGTTTTTTAATTACAGCAGCTCTGTTTTTTTTCAGCAGAAAAACCGTAGGGATCATTCTCAAAAAATGAATATGCTTCGGGTAATGTTCTTTTTTTCTAATGCTATCTGCAACGAAAGCTTTTAAAACTTCTACTCTCTCCCAATCTCTAAAATGAATCGTAATTTTACCAACTGCCAATTCTGCAACCGGCTCTTTTGGGAAATGCATTCGAACGTCTGCATCCATATCAATCCAAACAATTTTTTTACCATCCGAAGTTTCCGGATGTATGCCCTCGGGAATCTTACAATTTTTACTATGTAGAACAGAATCCACCCAATCTGGAAAGCATCCTCCCAAATTGTCCCTGGAGAATTCATTCCAACCATTTTTTCTGCTGATTTTGGGATTTATTAATTCTATCTCCTCAACATCCATACAACATGGAGTACCACCCAGTATCGTTAAGGTTGTTGATGTTTCCTTCCCTATTCTTGTGCACATGATTTTTCTATTTCTGGTTAAGCAACTTCTTCCCGGTAAATATTTGAAACTGGATTCTCCGTTTTTCGATTAAATAAAGAATCCTAATCCTCACCTTTCTAACCAAATTTTATAATATCTCTGTGAATGCCCTCTGTAAAAATAGTCTCCCCGTTTATATAATATTACTTACAAAAATAGTCTTTGCCGAAAAATATTTTACACTCCTAATATTCCTTCCAATAAACAGGATCAGGAATACTTAAGCATCTTTTCAAGACGAAAAGTGAATGAACAGAGCCGTACCCGAAAGGGTCAAAGCCGTTACGATAGTGGCACTGATCAGTAAACCTGCAAAAATTGCGATGAGGGATTTTTTAAATTCCAGACCGAAGACGAAGGCTGCAATGGCGCCTGTCCAGGCACCGGTCATGGGCAATGGGATTCCCACAAATAACATCAAGCCTACAAATTCGATCTTTTCGATCAGGGCTCCCTTTCTGCGGGTCCGGGCGAATAGCCAATTAAAAAAACGATCCCCGCTCTTGAAGCGGCGCATGCTATTGGACACAGGTTCCAGAAAAAAGATGAGCGGGATGGTGATGAGAAAATTCCCCGCAATCGAGATCAGAAAGGCCTGACCCCAGGGAATCCCGCCCAGTGTGATGGCCCAGGGTATCGACAGTCTCAATTCCGTAACCGGCAGCATCGACATGAAAAAAGTGGTCCAGCCCGGACTTCCCAGGGTCGATCTTAAAAAATGAATTACCGCTTCCGCCACTGCATACTCCTGATGATGAGGTTAATAAATTTGATGGTATCACTGATTTTGCGGATGGAGCTCTGTTCGGACTGATAGAGTGTTTTAATGGGGACTCGATCGACTGTACCTCCTCTGAGCAGTGTACGGATCAGCACTTCGGTTTCAAACTGAAAGCCATCCTCCCGTAATTCAAGTTCGCTGACGAAATCGAGACGGTAGCGCCGGTAGCCGCATTGGGAGTCATAAATTTTCACAGCGCAGCGCAGCGATAGAATCGAGGATGTCAGATAATTGGACAGCCTGCGATGCAGGGGCATACTTGCATCCAGGGTGCGCCTGCCATAGACAAGATCAATTTGATCATCCACAGCTGTGAACTTTACGATCTCCCCGGGATCATGCTGAAGATCAGCGTCGAGCGTAATCATGTGAGTGAATTCCATCTCCCGGGCAATGGTAAAAGCACTGCGCAGGCAATAGCCCTTGCCCCTGTTCAGCGGATTCCTCCGTAAATAGATATCATCCGGTAGATTTAAGGTCGTTACCGGAACCACCGAGCCGTCATCGATGATCAGTATCGGTACAGGCAAGATATCCCTGATGGCGGTGACCAATTCGGGAAGGGTTTTTTCGGCGTTATAAGCCGGTATCGCGATGATGTAATTCAATTTCATTCCTTAGAGCAACAATTATTAAGACAAATGATACTTTAAATTTAGCGAAATTATGACGTCGTAATAGAACAGTTTCCTGCTTCTGTTGTGAAATATTCCAATCCCGCTGATTGCAGTTGCCGGGTGGCGCCGGACTATTGTAAATTGACTCGATTTTTAAAGAAAATATCTTAAGAGGTCAGTATGTCTTCCCTTAAAAACGTCTTCATTCTCCTGTTCATATCCATATCGACTTTTCTCTATGCTGAAGAATATCTCGTCAGAGTTCAAGCTCCAGACACAGGGCTGACACTGTGGATTAAGCAAAATCAAATTGAGACAACTTTTTCCAAAGGCAGATCTTATATTGATCTGTATGTAACCGAAGATCAAAGATCATCTCTGACTAATTTGGGATACGATTTTACCGTTCTGAAAAGCAAGTCTGAAATCCTGCGGGATCTCGCAGGTTATCGGGATTATCAGGCTTTGACGACTGAACTTGAAAATATTGCTGCCACTTACAGCTCCATCACTTCATTATCCTCCCTCGGGAAATCGCAGTGCCATTTGTATTATCTCGATGGGCTTGATGCTTACAGTGACTATCAGCATGAGATTTGGTGCTTAAAATTATCCGATAATGCGGATATCGAAGAGGACGAGCCCAATGTCTTTTTTGGAGCGGAAATTCACGCCCGTGAAACCATCAGTCTGGAAGTGGATATGAATTTGTTGAATTATCTGCTGGCTGCTTATGGCATTGACGATCAGGTCACTAACTGGATCAATTCGACGCAAATATGGTTTGTCCCGCTGATAAATCCCGATGGGCACAAACAGGTCTTCGATGGCGTTGACCTCATGCATCGAAAAAATATGCGAGATAACAATGCTAATAACATGCCCGACCCGAATTCATCAGACGGAGTAGATTTGAATCGCAATTTTGGCTATATCTGGGGGAATAATGGAGCCTCCAATAATCCCGGCTCACAGCTCTACCATGGTCCCAATGCCTGGTCAGAACCCGAGACCACCTACCTGAGGGATTTACTTCAGGCTCATAAATTTTACGCCGGGATCACCTATCATTCCTACGGTGAATACGTATTGTATCCCCTCGGACATCTGCCGGGAGCATGCTCGTATGATCATGAGATTATGGGCAATCTAGCCGATCAAATGGCAGCGGTTACCCCCAAAATAAGTGGATACGGGAATTATCAGCCCATGCAATCTGTTGATTTCGGATACACTTGTCAGGGCACGCTTGGGGACTGGGGATATGCTGAGGAGCGCGTATTTTCTTTTACCGTTGAACTGGCCGACAATTTTATACCGCCTGCCTATCAGATCCAGACGATCTGCGATGACAATCTGGCGGGGGCACTGCTAATGCTGGACAGGGTCAACTTTGCCACCGTATCAGGTCATATCACCAATGCTGCCGACGGTTCACCCCTGGTAGCAGATGTGCAGGTTGCGGAAATTGATGAACAAAGCGGAATGACACCCGTTGAGCCCGTCCGCAGCGACACAACTTTTGGCCGATACTATCGTTTGCTCCTGCCGGGGAATTATCATTTTACTTTCAGCAAATCAGGCTATTATTCGCAGACAATTGACAATGTGACCGTGCTGGATAGTGCAGTTACAGAATTGGACATTCTGCTCGTCCAACAGCTTCCGGGAGATATTGACCAAAATGGTGTGCTGAATGTGACCGATATCGTCTTTCTGGTCTCCTACATATTGGGACAGAACGAACCTTCTGGAGATCAGTTCAGTGCTGCAGACCTCAGTGGGGATAACCTGCTCACCGTGGCTGATATTGTCATACTCGTGGATATGATCCTTTTCCCGTAACAGATCCTCAAAATAAAAAAAGGATTGGCCCCAATACCAGGCCAACCCTTTTCATGTCGGAGCGAGAGGATTTGAACCTCCGACCCCCTGAACCCCATTCAGGTGCGCTACCGGACTACGCCACGCCCCGATCTGTAAAACCTATTGTCAGCAGTTTTCCTGACGGCAAAAATTACAATTATTCCAGTACTCCTCTGAACTAATATTTATCTTCCCGTACCATTTTCAACAGATCATCCAAGCCCGTTTTGAGATCTTTCAAAACCTTCAAATCCGTATGAGCTACAACCGGTTGCAGAGGCTCGGGTTCTTGGATGTTATTTTTACCTTTGAAATATTGCCGGGCACCCTCAATAGTAAATTTTTCACTATAGAGCAATCGTTTGATATCCTGGACTATTGCAATATCGGTCTCGCGATAAGCCCTGTTCCCCGCCTTATTTTTGGTGGGTTTCAGGTTTGGAAATTCTGTTTCCCAGTAGCGTAAGACGTACTGCTTCAGCCCTGTGATCTTGCTGACTTCTCCAATGGAATAATATAATTTTTTTACTTTTTCCGGCATAATTCGTAATGAAATATTAATTAAAGTGACACTTGAAATTAGGGCTATTCTCGCTTACCTTACCATACTTTCCGGATGGTGCCGCTAATCTTTTCGAATACCGACGGAGAGCTGAAATAGTGACCTGAAAATCTGGATCGACCTCAAAAATTGTTATTCATTTCTTTGGAGCAGTGATCTCACCCCAATGGTTGCATTGGCACAAAAGTGGATCACATTTTCTTTGTAGAGTTCATATCTCGAGGAATTTTCAACTTTTCTGACAATGTTCTGAGCAGTATCAAAATTATAAACCATGCGTCTCTCAATGACTCTAATATCAGCCGTTTGAGGATTGGGCGTTATCGGCTTCTGCAGAAATACATTGTTATATCCCGCAGCCACCGCCTGTTTAAAAAGACTCGGCAAAAATGCATTAAAAGGAGGTGTGTAACTGACTACCGGTTTGCCGACAATATCTTCCAATAATTGCCGTGAGGTGAGCATATCCTGTAAAATTTCTTTTTGTTTCATGCCGGTATGTGCGCGATGAGTCCGCCCATGCGAGGCAATTTCCCAACCAGCCTGGCTAAGCTCACAAATTTGCCGCTTCGAAAGATGACGCGACTTATTGATGCCGAAGTGAATGTCCCAGTCATTGGATTTTCCGATGTAATCCGAGATCACAAAGATAATTCCTTTAAAATCTACTTCCGAACAAATTGGAAAGGCATCTGAATAAATACATTCGTAGGCATCGTCAAAAGTTAAATACAGGGTTTTGGGGGCGTCAGTCTCATTTGATGGGACGGCGCGAAAGCCCTTTCCCGAGAGGCATTGCATCTGTGAGCGGAATTTCCCCGGCGATATGACATTCATTCCCAATTCATGTTTTTTGGAAATTTTGTGATAGGTCAGGGAGGCAACCTGCATTTTTTGAAGATTGATGGGTTTTGACACGCTGAAATTTACAGAAAAAAAAGAGGGATTTTCATACGAAAATCCCTCAATTCAGTTCGAAACACCACCTATTTGGTCAAGGTTTAGTGCTAATCGTTATTCCTTCTATTATTGAACTGGCGTCCCCGGCCGGGTCCACGACCACCGGAGCCTCCCGATCTGGAGCGATCACCACCACCCGAACGATCGGGTGCGCGTTCAACGTAACCCTCGGGTTTGGGCAGGAGAGCCTTAATGCTGAAATTATTGCGGCCCTGATCATCAATTTTGATCAGTTTTACTTCAACTTCATCATTTAAGTGAACAACGTCTTCAACACGATTTACTCTTTCCCAGCGCATTTCTGAAATATGGATCAGACCTGATAAGGTGGGAGTAACATTCACAAAAGCCCCAAAATCCATGATCCGGTCAATCACACCTTTATAGGAACTCCCTACTGTTGGTTTCAGATTATAAGAATCAACATGCCTTTTGAGAGCATTCAGTTTCTGGTTATCCATTCCGTAAATAAATACCTGTCCATCATCCTCAACGGATATTTCGCATTCGTAATCAAGGATCAATTGTTTGATATTTTTTCCACCCGGGCCGATAAAGATGCTGATCATATCCACCGGAATGCGGGATTGCAGTATCTTAGGAGCGTATTGTGAGATTTCTTCACGGGGTTTGTCCATCGCAGCGTTCATTTTACCTAAAATATGTAGCCTGCCGCGACGTGCCTGTTCAAGTGCATTCCGCATCAGGTCAATGGGTAAACCGGCTATTTTAAGATCCATTTGAATGGCAGTAATACCATCCTCGGAACCCGCTACTTTGAAATCCATATCCCCAAGGTGATCTTCTGTGCCCAGTATATCGGTCAGGATCGCGTAGTCTTCTTCACTGTTCATTACCAATCCCATGGCAATACCTGCAACGGGTTTTTTGATGGGCACACCAGCATCCATGAGTGCCATCACACCGCCGCAAACGGTTGCCATTGAAGATGATCCGTTGGATTCGAGAATCTCCGAAACGATGCGGACCGTGTAAGGGAATTCATCATGACTCGGCATGATTGCTTTGATAGACCGTTCTGCAAGATTACCATGACCAATTTCGCGCCTTGATGTACCACGAAGAGGTTTTACTTCGCCTACACTGAAGGGTGGAAAGTTATAATGAACCATGAAATTACGATAACTTAAACCCTCCAGATTATCGATCATCTGTTCATCTTTTTTGCCACCTAAGGTGATGGTCACGAGAGCTTGAGTTTCACCTCTCGTGAAAACTGATGATCCGTGGGTTCTCGGTACATAACCCGTTTCGATGGTAATGTCCCGGACATCCTCCAGACCTCTGCCATCGGCTCGTGTGCCTTTCAAGGTTCTTTTCCGCAGATCTAAGGCAATTTTATCTTCAATATACGATTTAATATAACCTGCCTGCTCTTCGTATTCCTCACCCAACTGTTCCAGGATGTCTTGTTTAAAGTCATCTATTCCGTCATAGCGTGTCTTCTTGTCACGAGGTTCATTCAGCGCTTCGTATTTTCCGTCGATTAATTTATCAATCACAGCATCTAATTCCGGGAAAGTATCAGGTTCTTTGACCGCTACTTTTTCTTTACCACATTCGGCAACTAATTCCAGCTGGAGATTGATGATATCCTTGATTGCTTCATGAGCATACTGAATCGCTGAAAGAATATTATCTTCAGAGACAAAATCAGCCTCACCCTCAACCATGATGATAGAATCTTTAGTACCTGAAATGATAAGTTCCATTTCACTGTCAGCCATCATGGAATTCTCGGGATTCACTTCATATTTGCCGTTTATCTTTCCAATCCGGACCGTTGCAACAGGACCGTCCCAGGGGATATCCGATATACTTAATGCCGCGGATGCCGCAATGGTACCCAGTACATCCGCAAGATTCTCCTTATCATAGGAGATTACGTTAATGATGATCTGTACTTCATTCATGAATCCCTTGGGGAACAAGGGCCTCACAGGGCGATCCGTAAGCCTGGAAGCAATGATCTCGTGTTCGGAGGGTCTTGCCTCCCTTTTGAAAAAGCCTCCGGGGATTTTACCGGATGCATAATATTTTTCCCTGTAATCTACTGATAGTGGGAAAAACCCCCTATCACTTTCTTGCCTTAAATTAGCAGTAACCGTCGCCAAAAGCATTGTGTCGCCATATCGCAGCAGTACTGAACCCGAAGCCTGCTTCGCGAGATGGCCGGTTTCCAATACCAATTTCTTTCCCGATAATTCGAGAGTTTTTGTAATCATATATTTACCTTATTCGATTTCCTTTTCTATTCTTTATTCTATTTTCTTATTCCAAGTTTGGCGATTAATTCAGGGTATGCATGAGGTTCAGTTTTTATTAAATATTTCAACAACCGACGTCTTTTAGAGACCAGTTGGATCAATCCGCGTCTTCCGGAATGATCTTTTTTGTGTATTTTTACATGTTCTGTTATGGTTCTTATCCGGTGAGTTAATATTGCTATTTGTACCGAAACATTACCCGAATCATTATCTTTTAATCCAAATTCCTGGATTATTTCGCTTGTGCGTTCTTTTGTAATTGACATTCTTTCGAATCTCCTTTTTTACTTTTTATCCATTTACTAATTTCTCACAAAATTTGATATCATTCTGTATCTGATTTTTTAACAGCTCAATGGTTTCAAATTTAATTTCTTGCCTGATGTAATTCTTAAATTGGACCTGTATTTTTTTTTCATATAGGTCTGGAAGCTCATCCGCCAAGAGGTGAACCTCGATCGTTTTATTGTCTGTGCTACCAAACGTCGGCCGGTATCCAATGTTGCAGATCCCGGGATATTCCATTCCATCAACAACCACACTTACGCAGTAAACACCATTTACCGGAATCAATTGATCTGCCACCGATGGGTTAACATTGGCCGTCGGATATCCTAAGGTTCTTCCACGACTCAATCCTTTTGTTACCACTCCCTCAACACTGAGGTCATAGCCTAATAAGGCATTTGCAGTTTCGATTTTTTGATCCAATATTAGTTGACGAATGTAGGTACTGCTGATTACATGATTATCTTCTTTAACGGGACCAATCATCTGCAAGTCAAAATGAAATTTAGCCGATCGATTTGATAGAAATTCCCAATCGCCTTGTCGTTTGCAGCCAAAATGGTGATCATAGCCAATGATGATGTAAGAGGGGTGAAAATTATCTATTATTATGTCTTTGAGAAAATCATCAGCCTGCATTTTTGAAAATTCAGCATCAAATGGGATAATGAGCAAATAGTCAATATTGTTTTTGTCAATTTTGTCAATTTTTGCATCAACTGTCGTGAGCAGTTGTTTTTTTTGCTGATTTGTCAATCTGGTAATATGTTGCGGGTGGGGATCAAATGTAATTGCAACCGAAGGAATTTTATTATGGAGTGAGTACTCTCGAACCTCGCGAAATATTTCCTGGTGTCCCTTATGTACGCCATCGAAAGTGCCGATTGTCAGGACCGATGATTCCAATGATGGAATCTCCCTCAGGCTGCGGTAGATGACCATTTTGGAATATCCTGCACCATGATTGAATCTTTCCTGGAAAAATCACCAACTTGTGTTCGTGTTAGTTTCGTGAGATATCCGACCGTCCCCAGGGATGCTGCGATATCACAACCCAATGCTCTGATGTAGGTACCTCTGCCGCATTGGACTCGTATTTCAAACTCATCGGGAGAGAACCCCAGCAATTCAATCCTGTATATTCTGACACTGCGCGGATCTCGCTGGACGGTTATCCCCTTTCTCGCTAATTTATACAGGGGCACGCCATTTCTTTTAAGTGCTGAGAACATGGGTGGTGTCTGCTTTATTTCACCGGTGAACTGTTCGAATTTTTCAACGAGAAGAGATTCTGAAAATTCAGGAATGGTGTGTTTTTCAGAAAATGTACCGGTGGGATCAAGTGTATCGGTTGTGATGCCTAATTTTACCGTAGCTACATACGTTTTTTTTAAATTCATCAAAGACTCAACTTCAGAAGTTTTCTTACCAATACAAAGTATCAGTACTCCTTCAGCGAAGGGGTCAAGTGTCCCGCTGTGCCCAACTTTGGATGGTTTAACAAACGATTTCATTTTTCTAACAACATCAAAAGATGTCCAGTCAACAGGTTTCCATACAGGAACGATTGCATCCATTAATTAAAGTTCGCCCTTATGGAGTTTGTGAAAGATTTGTTCAATTTTTTCAGCTTTTTCCATTGAATCATCATAATGAAACCGAATCTGGGGTAAGTGCTTTATGCTGAGTTCCTTCCCCATTAAGAATCTGATGGTTTTTACATTCTTTTTTAAAAGCTCTAAAATTTCATCAGGGGTTTTATTTTCATTTAGATAACTAAAATATACATTTGCGGTCATCAAATCAGGTGTGAGATTAGCCTTGATTAAGGTCAGCATACCCGCTTCAGGTATTTGCACTTGTTTAATCAGAATTTCGGCAATGATGTGTTTAATTTCGTCTGCCAGGCGGTCAGCCCGCTTATAGGGTCTGTGAGAAATTGGCATCAGGACAGAACCCTTTTTACTTCCTTAATTTCGAAGAATTCAATAACGTCACCTTCTTTAAATTCATTGAACCCTTCAACACTGATACCGCATTCATAGCCATCTGCAACTTCAGTGACATCATCTTTAAAACGTTTCAATGTTGTCAGCTTACCTTCATGAATGATTGCATCATCACGTTTAATTCTAAGTTTGGCGTTTCGGATGGCTTTACCCGAAGTAATGTAAGACCCTGCAATTGTATCTTTGCGTTTCATTTTAAAGACCGCCCTGACCACAGCAGTGCCAATACTCTTTTCAACCTGCTCGGGTCGCAGCAATCCTTCCAATGCGAGTTTGACTTCGTTTACCGCTTCATAGATAATGGAGTAATGTCTGATTTCTACATTTTCCAGTTTAGCTTGTAATTTTGCTTCCGGTGAGGCAGTTACATGAAATGCAATGATGATTGCCCTTGAGGCAGAGGCAAGGGATACGTCAGCTTCGGTGATCATACCGACTGAACGGTGAATTATATTCACAGCTACTTCAGTGCCCGATAGGCCCATCAGCGAATCACTTAAAGCTTCAATGGATCCGTCCACATCACCTTTGATAATAATATCTAGGTTTTGGAGTTCACCATCGGCAATTTGTTTACCAATTTGTTCCAGCGTAAGGTGTCTGAATCTTCGTTGTTCGGCTTCTCTCTCGAGTTGAGAACGTTGAAGTGAAATCTTTCTGGCTTCACGTTCATCCTCCATCACGGCAAGTATATCTCCGGCTTTGGGAACATCACTAAAGCCAAGCAATTGAACCGGATCTGCCGGTAAGGCTTCCTTTAGCCTGGTGTTTCGTTCATCTAAAATTGCTCTCACCTTAGAATATTGGGAACCGCAGATGAAGATGTCACCTTTCTTTAACGTGCCCTTCTGAATCAGCACGGTTGCAACCGGTCCTAATCCCCGATCTAATCTTGATTCGATAACCGTTGCCCTGGCGAGTGTCTTATTATTGGCCTTCAAATCGAGAACTTCTGCTTCGAGCAGAATGGTTTCGAGTAAACTATCTACACCCAATCCTGTTTTTGCCGATAATTCTGTGCACTGAATTTTGCCTCCCCAATCTTCAACGAGAATATTCCGGTCAGACAGTTCTCTTTTTATTTTTTCAGGGTCGGCAGCGGGTTTATCAACTTTGTTGATTGCAATTATGATTGGAACTCCCGCCGCTTTTGCATGGTCAAGAGCTTCGACCGTTTGCGGCATAACCCCATCGTCAGCAGCAATTATTACTACGACAATATCAGTGACATTTGCTCCCCTGGCTCTCATCGCCGTAAAAGCAGCATGACCCGGAGTATCTAAAAATGTGATTTTTTCACCATTCTCCAGAACAACTGAATAAGCGCCGATATGCTGTGTTATTCCGCCTGACTCACCGGCGACAACATTTTCATTTCGAACATGGTCCAG
>CAZIYQ010000022.1:0-19823 GCA_964543505.1 uncultured bacterium
CGCGGGGCTCCAGAGTGTACACTGAAGGACAGGAAAACTGTCGTATCAGCATCCTGGGGAAGATGGAGAAGATTGGTTATTTTTCTAGGTTAAATAGCTATACTATAAAAAGAGGATAATTTTATGAATCAGTATTCATGGATAAGTGTTTTTAAAGCAATTTCTAAACAGGTAAGAAAGTATCAAAATAACCAAAAAAAACTGATTGATTTTCTTCTTTCTGCCGATATAAATGTTCCTATGGATGAGAACTCTGAAGGAGTTAGAGAGAATATGGTTGTTCTGGATCCATTTTCATTTATAGCTCTAGCTCTTGTTGGGGGGGATGAAACTAGGAAGAAGAACTTTAGGAATTTATTATTAGAAATGAAAATTGTAATGGAGCCACCTGAAGATTTTTGTGGAGTTCCATCCGTTCAAAATCAAAATGCTTATTTGCCCCCTGTGTCAGGATAGTTGACGCCTAAATTAATTTCATAATAAAAACAGGGAGCGGTAAGATAGTAATGAATGAAATATCAACATTATTCAAAGGAATTTAAAGAAGCGATACTGAAGAAGTTGAGCCAAAGTGAATTGTCGGTCAGTAAATTTGCTCAACAAGAAGGTATCAATTTATCCACGCTGTATAGTTGGCAAAAACAATTTAAAGTATCAGGTTTTTCAGTGATAAAAGCAGGTAGTCCAGATAAATGGTCAGCTGAAGAGAAGTTCGCTGTCGTGCTAGAAACAGCTACTTTATCTGAAATTGAGGCGAGTGAGTATTGCCGAACAAAAGGTTTATATCCAGAGCAGATTAAAGCTTGGAAGTTGGCTTGTATTGCAGGTAATTCAACACAAGCCAGCAATACAAATAAGGTAATCTCAGAGAGTAAATCCGATAAAAAACGGATAAAACAATTAGAAAAAGAGCTAAGCAGGAAGGAAAAAGCCTTGGCAGAAACAGCGGCATTACTGGTGCTTAGAAAAAAGTTCAATGCCTATTGGGGGGAAGACGAGGACAATTGATCTTACTTGACGATAGGCGGCATTATGAAGAACTGGTTAATGAAGCTGTTTTAGCAGGAGCAAGTAAATATAAGGCCTGTGAGGTAATTGGATTATCCATTAGGACATTGCAACGCTGGCAAGCCGAAGGTGAAATAACAGCAGATAAACGACCTACAGCGAGTCGTCCAGTGCCAACCAATAAGTTAACAGAACAGGAAAGAAAAACTATCATTAACATCTGTAACACGGAAGAGTTTGCCTCATTACCACCAAGCCAGATCGTGCCAGTATTGGCTGATAGAGGTGAATACATTGCATCTGAATCAAGCTTTTACCGCGTATTAAAATCGGAAAATATGTTGCACCACAGAGGAAAAGCAAAGGTTCGACGAAGTGGGAAAAATAGACCAACAAGCTACACAGCTAAAAAGGCCAATGAGGTCTGGAGTTGGGATATCAGCTACTTGCCAACCAATGTCATAGGACAGCATTATTATCTCTATATGATTGAAGATATTTATAGTCGAAAAATTGTTGGCTGGGAAGTTCACACCAACGAAACAGGCGAACAAGCGGCTGAACTATTGGAGCGTAGCGTTTGGTCGGAGAAATGCAGGAGACAGGATTTAGTATTACAGCGGGTATAAAATCTGTCGATCCGCCTGCAGCAGTAGCGGAAAATTGTTTAGAAAATTCTGACATCACGGTGAGGATGGTTCCCGGTTCGGGATTCTGCATCGAGCTTGTCGCATAATCCACGCCGGATGCAATGGCCCCTGCCACTGCATTTAAATTGAGGACTTGCCTGGATTGGGCCGCCTCACTCATGCCAACTAAAAAATGAGCTAAAATCGCACCTGCGTTACCAGATGCATTGTCCAGAGCGATATTAGCGATATTATTAAGAAAATTTCCTGTGTGAACCTCGTTTTCAAAATGCAGAACGGCGGCTGTTGTTGTAAAACTGATGTTTAAATTTGTACCGGTGTCTCTATCGGGAATGGGGTACACATTAATGCTGTTCAGATATTCTTCATTTTCAAATATCCGTTCAAAACCCGCAAGAAAAATGCGACACAAACGGGGGACATTTAAATACCGAACCCCGCAATTCACGCTTGTATTAATTGACTTCATTGGGCATTAGATTACGGCAATATATTGAAATGCTCAAACAAATAATTATTGGGGTTTCTGTCATGGGTCATCAAAATAAGAAAAATATCAAAGCAAAATAATTTTCAAACCGACTGGCAAACAAATCCGGAACTTTTCTTCTTCCTGTAATTTCTAAAAGCACTCTTTCTCCTCTTTCACTGTAAAAGTGAAAAAATAAAGGCTCTCATGAGCCTTTATTTTTATTGTTAATTTGTCCCCGTTATATCTTTTCTCCGTTGACTCTCTTACGGGATCAGTCAACGTTTGCTGATGCAGTTTTTTTGACTATTTGAGAGGCAGGTTGCAGATTGTAGGTATGGTGGAACATTTGAAGTTTGAGGAAGTAAACTCACATGTTTGAATAAATTGTTTTCTCCTGCTATGTTGTGATAATAAAAGAGGCTTTCGTTTTCGGGAGCTTCTTTTTTATTTTGAGTAATTTTTCAATAATCGGATCGTCTTTAACCCATCAAACCAGCGATGAAACTGACGAGGGAAATGCTCCTTTGATGGAGAAGACCGCTGTAGCCCACCCCAGACAGTTTTGATGTTTTCACGCAAGAGAAAATCGGGGAGACTGCTATCAATATCGAGGCAGCTCTCCAGTAATGTTTCTACCCCGGTTTTGTAGCTGACAATGGCCAGCTTCAGCCATCTTTCAAGTACCGAAAATGCCATATCCGAATAAAACAGATTCAGCAGATTTAACCCATCTAGGGCCTGTTTTAGGCGTGAACCTGTTCCCAGGTGTACACGGTCGGACAGGCGAGGAGACGGATGAACCAATATCTTATCAATTATTCCAACACTCCGGTATTTGGCTATCTCCTGTAGAAAGTAGAAATCTTCTCCAGCCTTTTTCCGGGGTACACCGCCAACTGCACAGTATCCTCCGGCAGTGCAGACCATCGTTGAACCAATAGCATGATAGCCGAAAGGAGATCCTGCTGCTCTGATTCTTTGAGCTGTCGTTTTGATAAATTTTTCATAAAGCCGGATAGCCGCTTCGACCTTTGGGTTATCCGATTTCTGATGCACAAAATTTACGACGGCAGCGGGGCAGTTGTTTATCTTAAAGTAAGACTCGATTGAAAACTGATAATCGGGTTCGACTATAGTATCTGCGTCCAGACAACACAGCAAGCTGTCGGGCTGTGCATATGGCAAACTCAGATCCATTCCAATTTTACGAGCGAGTCCGACACCTGCAAATTTGACGGGCAGTTCTAATCCTTTTGAAGCTGCATCGACCCAGTTCATCTCAACCGGAAAATGAGAATTCTCCAAAAGCGTCAGAGTTTCAGCATTGTTCGTCAGTACACCATCAGAGACATCTGTAGAATGGTTGACTACAATTACAACGAGAGTTCTATCCAGTAGGGACGGTGGTTGTTCGGCGATTTTCTGTAAGGTTAGAGGGAGGTACTCGAGTTCGCAAAATGCAGGAATGACAATAATAAAACTGTACTGTAATTGATTTGGGGGATGCGCTAATTCCCAGGGTCCCTTTATTCCTCGTTTTTTCAAATAATTTGAAATTGCAGAGGTCATTACGGAAACCTGAATCCGTTCTCTCTCAATGTATCAACCGCCGTTAGATAATCATTCCCATCGATCCAGTGGATATTGATCCCCTTCCTTTCCAAATGTCTGAAAAAGGTCATTTGCCGTTTTGAAAACTGATGGATGGCTGTGTTCAGTTTCTGAAACATATCATTCCAGGTGAGCTCTCGCCGTAAATAGCGGCTCAGGAATCGGTATTCAAGCCCGAAAAATTCCAGACGCTGATGAGTGATTCCTATAGAGAGCAAGCGTTCGGCTTCTTCAATCATACCGGTATTCAACCTCGCTCGCAACCTTTCGGTTATCCTCTGGCGAAGTATTTCCCTTGGATATCGAATGCCAAGGACGAATTTTTTAGGAGTCCTCTTTTGTGAATTTTCAGGAAGAACATCCGTATCGATTTTATTTTCGATTTGATACTTTGCAATCTCAATGGCCCTAATGATGCGTTTCTTATGCAGCAAATCTGTTGTGTTGTGCAATACAGGATTTAATTTGAATAGGAGGTTCTGTAAATCCTCCATGGATTCGTTTTCCAGTTCGGATCGCAAGACATGATTTTGTGGGACTTCCATAAATTCAAATTCCCGGAGAACTGCTTCCAGATAAAGTCCAGTGCCGCCGCAAAGAATTGGGGTCGCGTTATGTGACAAGATATGCTTAATTGCTTGCGAGAAATCCCTCTTATAATGAAATACACTATAATCCTCGTTGGGGTGGACAATATCAATCAAATGAAACGGTATCTTTTCGCCCTCAACGACATAGTCATCCCGGTCTTTACCGGTCCCGATATCCATGAATTTAAATACCTGACGAGAATCAGCAGAGATGATTTCACCTCTCAAGACATGGGCCAGCCGTACCGCCAACCGGGTCTTTCCCGTTGCCGTTGGACCAAGTATTACCAGCATTTTTAGATCAGAGTTGTTGATGGATTGCTCTATCGTGAAAGAATTGTGTGTATTTATGAATTAGACTCTCGTAAAGGACGCTTACGGTAGCCCTGTCGCAGGGCTGCAAGGAGCAAGACTTTAATCAGAGTATTGCTCAGCGGCCAGGGCATTACCCTGTATTTGAATTTGCCAATAGTGAAAAACATTTTGTTAAGCAGTATATCACCGACTACTTTTTTTATAGATCTTCCGGTGAAAAAATCAGCTCTCAGGGCTCGCGACATTTGCGGGTATTCCTCCAGCAGCCGAGGGAGATTATATTTTCCATAGTGATCGTATTTTTTTAAAAGTTCATCCAAATCATATTGGTGTTGATCGATAGCCACAGCTGAAGCGCAGTAACGAGTTCCTCCCGGGAATATTTTCCATAATTTATAAGCATACAGGATATCTTCGCCACCATAGCCTTGAAATTTTTCATCAAAAAGTCCCACAGCATCAGCTGCTTTACGTGTAATAGACATATTCCCTGTGATCAAATATTGATAGGGCAAGTGTCGTACTTCACCGAACTGTTTTGCTCCTCTTTTGGGGTAATCAAAGAGATACCGTTGCAATCGCGTCTTCTTGAGCTCGACACCGGGCAACATCCTGCCAGCAACTGCTTCGATGCCGGGTCGTGAAAGCGCATTTACATGTTGTTGAACAAAATCAGGGGCAACGCGCATGTCGCCATCAAGAAAGATGAGGTATTCTCCGGTTGATGTGATGAGACCCGAGTTACGGGCTGCTGCCCGCCCCCGGTTATTTTTGTGGGTTATAATTTCAAAAGGGTCAGGGAGATTTCGATGCTGCAGCCATTTTGCTGTACCGTCTGTTGATCCATCATCTATAAGAATAATCTGTAATTTATTACACGGATAAGATATCCTTTTCAGAGAGGATACGGTTTTCCTGAAAAGTTTTCCACCGTTGTAGACAGGGATAATGATTGAGACCTTCGGCAAAGCCAATTCAATCATTTGTAATAATCCCAAGCTGGCGGTAATAAGCGTAAAGTTGATCTCCCACGGCATCCAAACTATGATATTTTTCTACCCATTGTCGGGAAATGAGTTTTTTCTCACGAATCAGTTCTGGCGTTTGAATAAGCCGTTCCAACTCTGATTCGAGTGTTTGAGGCGTAACGTGTACAAAGGGATGGTCCGGCATAAATTTTTGATATTGCTCGTCCATATTCGTCAGACAGACGGCTCCCATAGCCATGGCCTCAATGGAATTCATTCCATATCCGGGAGCAACATTGGTTATTTGATCCACGTAGATATCGGCTTCTCTTTTTAAGCTCAGTGCTTTTGCATGGCTTATATTTTCAATCTGAATGAACCGAACCCCAAACTTCCTTTCCATTTTCTGGCAAATATCGATGATTTGATCAGAGCCCTTGAAATAGCGGTTACGAGTTGCGTGGCAGAGTGCTAACGGTCGGTGCAGCGCTACATTACACTTTACAGCCGTTACATCATAGGGCAGGTAAAGATATTCTAAATTTGGGTGTTTGGAGAGCAAATCCAATTCACTGGTCAAATTGAGTGTGATATGTTTATCGATAGCAGGGATGACCCCCCGGTGCCGCAACTCAACGCCGTGAAATATATTGAGGATGGGTTTTCCCATGGCGGATACTCGTTGAACAAAATCCCCGTTGCGATAAAATTCCAGACCTGTTTCAAGATGATAGAGATCATAAGATAGCAAATCATATTTCCTGATGGCCGGTTCAACCCACAAGCGCCAGAGGGCATCCCTCAGCCTGAACCACCATTTGACAGCACTGCTGGCAGGTTGCCATAGGGGTGGATTGCCCTCCAATTCTACATCTTGCCGAGGCCCCCCCGTTTTTTTATAACTGTATTCCCGTAATTTCAAGAACCACGGATTGGGAGCTACTAAGGGCAAATTGAGACAGATGTCGTCAGGGAATCCAAATTGCGATGGGAAATAAGTAATGAACCGGCATTCATTGCCGCGAGCTTGATGAATTTGCTGCCAAAGATTCAAATTCCCCACTACATTCTCAGGAGCAACGTATAGAATTTTCATTTACGCTCTCCGGAATTGTTAAGTCTGACCAGAGAAAATATAAAGGAGGCAAAATAGATCAGGAAAAGGACAATGGATGACCAGATAGCTAACCCATATGCCAGTTTAATGATGTAGATTAAACAGCCTAGGGTAAACTGAAATGAGATGAATTTCCAGTTGAACGGTATCCTGAAAAGTTTTTGGGTATGAAAGTACAGGGTGATGCTCATCAGTGCAAAGGATATACAGGTTGCCCAAGCGGCTCCCATAATTCCCCAGCGAGGGATAAAGACCAGGTTCATGCCGATATTGGATAGGGCTCCAATTGCACGGTACCGCGGCAGTGTGCGGGACATATTTTTAAAAAAGATAGCGGGCATGAGCAAATCGTAAAACCCTAAAAAAATGTACCCTAGCATGATTACCGGAATGATGGCTGTGGAATTCCAAAATCTTTCGCCGATGAGACTGTGTCCAAATAAATTCAGCCTCACGAGGCCATCCACGAACAAGATGAAAAAGACCCAAATTCCGATGAGAGCAACGGCAACATAGGATGCGATTTTTGCAAACAGTTCTGGTGCCTGCGGATCTCTCTGTTTGTTCAAGAAAAACGGCTGCCAGCCCAAATTGAATCCCGCCACCACGATTAGCATGAGACTGCCGAGTTTATAGCCGGCGCTGTAAACCCCCACCATTTCCCGACCGCCGATCCAGTCCACAAGATAACGGTCGGACAGATCCATAACTACCTGGAAAAACGCTGCAGGGATAAAAGGAATACCGAAAGACAACATGCGGTTCAGTAATTCACGGGAGTAATTCGAGGCTCGTATATTTTTATAAAGTGTAGGCAGTATTAGCAGGAACGAAACACAGGCAGCAATGAAGGTCGCCTCAATGGCACCACTTATCCCGAGACCATTCACGGCGACGAGTTCGATGTTGGCCAGCATCGTTACGACTACATTGGTGAGGGCAAAAAGCATGAATTTCAGCGCCCGGTTGTTAAAACGTAGAATGATCATCGCCCTGACAGAGATCGTATCCAGAAACAAAATGCCGGCGATATATTTTAGCCAGATCGGATGTGTCTCTCCAAAGAGGACTGTTGTCAGAGGGGCGGCGAATAAAAAGATCAATCCGGAAAAAATCAATGAGGTACCAAGCAGAGTGACAAAAGTCGTGGTGATGACCTCTGGTTTGCTTTCGTCTTCTCCCGAATAAAATTTCATCAGCGCCGAGGCCATACCGTAGTTATAAAAAATCTGGGCAAAGCCTATAAAAGTGAAAATCAACGAAAGCGTGCCGTAATCTTTTTGTGAAAAGGAATTGGTGTAAATCGGCACCAGCATGAACGAAACAAAGCGTATCAGGATATGGCCGAGACTGTAAATCAGGGATTCCTTACCGAATTGTTTGAGAGATGTAGTCACTTTTTCCGATTAAATCAGAGCTCTGCAGTGCAGGGTGATCGAGTTCTCATTGAAAGTCAAAATATTTTCTCCGGATAGAATAAAATCCGCAACTGACATCCTTCAGCGAAAATTTTTAACGAATGCTTTGCGCAGCATTCCCCGTGAGGTGAGTTCTTCTTTGAAGCGGATCAACTTTTTACTTGGGGTGAGGGGATCCTCCGCCGCGGGATCCTGTGAGACACCGAAATCCAAGGATTGAAAACCCTTGCAGGAAGCCCATTTGATGGTTTCGATCACCTGCAGCGTCGCCGGTTGAAAACGGGCATAGCGGTAATCAATCATGTTATAAAAAATGATTGCAGTCCGCGTGTTGGCCACAAAATTCAGTGTGCCGCCGATGGGAGTTTTACCACAATACAACATGAGAAGATGAAAGCTATCCGGGAATAATTTATCCAGTTTCAGCAATTCCTCAAGGGAATGGGTAGGAAGGGAATTATGTCGTTTTTTATTTTCAAGCAGGATGGGATAAAAATTTTCATAATCTTTGTTCCATTCGAGGTGGAGGTCATTTCTTTCGACAAGTTTAGCATAATAGGTACGGGAACGATTTTTTTTACGGTATATTGCTGATAATTTTCTATCAAGATCTCCATCCAAATCAATAACATTTGAAATGTAATTTTCGGCAATCTGGAATTTTTTCCAGAGCAGTGCATACTCCATTGTTTCGTCGGGTTCACGGAGATATATGGGCGGAGTAGGCACTAAAAATGTGCTGTGAAATTTTTCTTTACGACAGTAGGCCTCGAAGGAGTGCAGGAGTTCATCTGCATCTGAGTAGGAAATTCGAGCGACGATGAATCCTCCAAAACTTGTACCCGGATGAGAGAATAGGATTCTATGCTGTTGATTTTCAATCTCTGCTGCAGGAAAAAGACCAATGATATTGTGATTCTTCTTAAGAATCAAGGAATGGTCACGGAATTTTCTCTCGAGGTGATAATTAAGAAAATCACGGTAGTTGAAGAGAGTCCCGTTGTTCGATTTCCGAACAAAATTGTCCCACTCATTTTTATCTCCGGGCTGATATTTTCGTGTTGTGATCATTATTTTAAAAACAAAAATCGGAGAACATTAGTCCGCCAGGAAACAATCCATTTTTCCGAAAAAGTATGTGTACAGTCAATATATTTCCTCAATCCATTTGCTCAAAATCCGTAAATTAATTATAAAGAATGAAGCGGAAATTAAGCATAATTGCTTCTTTAATACATCTCAAGAATTCTAATTAAGACAGGAAAAAATATGGCAATAATTAAATCAGTCCATGCCCGACAGATATTGGATTCCCGGGGGAATCCTACGGTTGAAGTGGATCTTACTTTATCAGATGGGAGTTTTGGACGGGCGGCAGTCCCGAGCGGAGCTTCAACAGGTGAGCATGAAGCGGTCGAACTGCGCGATGGCGGCAGTGACTTTAACGGGAAAAGCGTTTATCAGGCAGTTAAAAATGTCAACACTGAATTGAAAGAACTGGTCGTTGGTATGGATGCCTCCGATTTTAGGACGATCGATCAAAAAATGATCACATTGGATGGTACAGAAAACAAAGGCAGACTGGGAGCAAATGCAATCCTGGCGGTCTCAATGGCAGTAGTCCGTGCGGATGCTGCATCCCGAAAACTTCCCCTTTACCGCTATCTGCATGCTGGAGGTAATTTTGTGATTCCGGCTCCCCAGATGAACATACTCAATGGAGGCAGTCACGCAGATAACAATGTGGACATTCAGGAATTTATGATTTTTCCACTTGGTGCAAAGAATTTTAAAGCTGCTCTGCAAATGGGCGCTGAGACCTTTCACAGTCTGAAATCTGTTTTAAAGAAGAAGGGTCTCAACACCGCGGTCGGAGATGAGGGTGGTTTTGCGCCGAATCTGCGTTCTAATGAAGAAGCCATCGAAGTCATTCTTGAGGCTGCTGAAAAAACGGGCTATAAACTTGGTGAAGAGCTGTTTTTAGCTATTGACACAGCGGCAAGTGAGATTTATGATCGAGCATCAAAACAATATCACCTGGCTTCTGAAAACCGTCACCTTTCAGCACATGAAATGATTGAGTACTATGAAGGATTAGTAGGAAAATATCCCATAATTTCCATCGAGGATGGACTGGATGAGAATGATTGGGAACATTGGCCTGTATTGCAGGAAAAACTGGGCAGTAAAATTCAGATTGTTGGGGATGACCTGACCGTAACCAACCCCAAACGACTCCAGCGGGCGATCGATGAAAAATGCATGAATGCCATCCTCATTAAACTCAACCAGATTGGCAGTGTGAGCGAAACCATCGACACCATTAATCTGGCCAAAAAGGCGGGATATGCTTCCGTAGTATCCCATCGGTCTGGCGAGACGGAAGACACTATCATCGCCGACTTTACTGTAGCGATGGGGACGGGACAGCTAAAATCCGGATCAGCTTCACGCTCCGAGCGGATAGCGAAATACAACCAACTGCTGCGGATTGAAGAGGAATTAGGTTCACAAGCAAAATTCCCGGATAAAAGTTTTCTCGGATAATGTCCCGAAGCCGGAAAAGAAAACCTACTCGCAGAGGGAAACCCTCACATCACTGGACATTCTGGGTCCTGGGAATTCTCATAACTGTTTTCATACTGGTCTTCAGCGATTTGGGATTGCTGAAACTGTACCAGCTTAAAAAGGAAAGTCGAAAGATCCGAGGGGAGATAGCACAATTAAAATCAGAAATCGATTCACTCAACAGTAAACGAGGACAGTTAGACGAGAGCTCACCTGATTTCAATCCTGATCTAATTATCAGAATTGCACGCGAAAAATATGGAATGGTGGAAAAAGGTGAAAGAATGTATCGCGTGGAGGATCAACGCAAAATAAAACCCTAAATGCAGGGAGGAAGATTTTATATTATTCAATGATTTAACTATCGAGTTCGGGTAGTTGTATGAAATATTTTTTTACCCTTATCGTTATTTGTGCTCAATTAAATGCAGCTTTCGAAAATGCTGACAGAAGTGAATTGCTGATTCATTCATTGCCGCCACTAATCAATTGGAACTGTCGGGCACTAGTTCTCTCACCTCTCAATTACTCCTTTCTTGGTCTATATGAATTCCAGATTTCGTATCGCCATCAAAGGAATAGCTTTCGAATTGAACTGGGAACTTCTGGCGACAATCTATACAGGGAATCCCTTATTAAAATTGGTTTATCCCGGGAGATTGGGAGCAATTCAGTATACGGCATCCTGTTAAGGTATTATCAATTACGGATAAAAAATTATGGATCTGCAGGTTGTGTAGGCTTTGGCTTTGCCGGGAGGTACAAACTTACCAACTCGACAGGTTTAGAGGTATCATTTCACAATTTACTATTTGCTCCGAAAAATACTCTCGCAGGTGAGATCCCTCAAATTTTGAGGGTGAGTGTTCACCAAAAGCTCCCCGCCAATCAGTGGGTTGAGTACGTTTTCGAGAAAGAGGAATATTTTGCTTCCGGCCACTATTTTTTCTGGTCAGTCACCCCGGTTGAATTTGTAAAAGGCCGCCTGGGTTTTGCCACAAACCCGCAAGAAATAATAATTGGAGGGAGTCTGCACTATAATGCTTTTACCGTGGATGGTGGGGTTGCTGTAAATCCTGCCCTCGGTCCGAGCTTGTTTTTTGGTTTGACTTATGATTAGGGTTGTAATCCTGTTGATAATTGTCAGTTTTGCATCAGCGGTCGACGAGACCACAATCATTGATAATGAGGATCTGGATGGTATTTTGGCTGAACTGGAGGAAGCTGAAATCCGGGAATTGCCCACGGACCGGCAGCAGTCAAGGCTGCGGGTCAATCCGGAAGTTGAAAAAGAAGCTGTCTTCTACCGTACTGTAATCAAAACGCCCGCATGGCAGGTGGGTTTGAGAATTGATCATTCATCGAGTACAGATAGAACTGACCTTACAAAACTGTTTTTTCAGGTTAATCGAGAGAGAAAGAAAATCCTCTTGGGAAATCTGAAAATTGAGAGAGGACAGGGGCTTTTGTTTGGAAACGCTTATGGCAGACTGATCAGCACGAGCTCACCGCACTCATTTATCCGTACACTTGAGCGAAGCGGATATGACCTGACCTCATTTTCCAATACAGGGATTATGGGTTCTCTTTTTGAATTAAAAACCATTACACGGACGCATAGTATTCTACTTGGCAGCTGCCCCATGGGCATCAAAAGAGATGCGGATGGAAAAATTGTGGAGATTGCAAACGGAGCCGCCCGGACTATCAACAGGAACATTGCGGGTTATTTACTGGCAGGGACTTTTAATGAAATGAAATACGGATTATCGCTGGTTGAGGAATTTTTCTCTGAACCCGTAATTGGCAGACATGGTCAATCCACGATAGCCCTCTATGCCAGCAAAAGTGTGTCGTCTTTAAAGATAGACAGCGAAATCGCACTTTCGGGTCACAGCCATGCCAGTATTTTGAATATTGCGCACAGAGGAGAATTCTTCGGTTGGTTTGTTCATCAGCGGTATTTATCGGCTGACTACAATCCGCTTATTGGCAGCCCCCTCGCCGAGTTTGGTGATGGACAAAACGAATCGGGCTGGGTTGCCGGCACAACCTTTAAAGTTGATAAGATCCGACTGAATACATGGGTGGGCTTTTCAAATCAGATAATCGGAGAATCCGGACATACTCGCAACAAAGCCCGTGACCTGCTGATCTATTTCAAAAATGCAGAATTCTACAGAGGAACTCTGGAACTTCGTTACCGGCAGAGGCAGAAATTTTATGTGCAACATTTGACTCATGATGGAATTGAACAAGCATATTGGTCTCCCGTTGTAAGGAAGTATTACAACATGAGTTATCAACCAAATGGGATAAGAAATTTCAAATTGAAGATAAATCTTATTCAGTACCGACCGAATATAGAAATGGCTGAAACCGGTACGCTGATCTCCATTTTGTTTCCCGAAGTGTCACAGTCGAAGATAGCGATTCATTACGGCTTGCATTTCTTCAGTACGGATGGCTGGAACTCCAGACTGTACGATTACGAATACAGTCTGCCGGGTGAATTCAGGTTGGTACCATTTTATGAAACCGGTGCCGAGGCTTATGGTGTTTGCTCAATAATGATAAGTCAGGGAGTCAAAGCGGGTACAAGAATATCGTACGAATGGAAGACCTCGCAGGAGTCACGCCGCGACCTCGATATCGCTTTACAATTGGATATTCAGATTTGAACAAGTCCAAATAGTGTATCTCGCTTGAAATGAATAAGACTCATACTGTGGAGTTGGGTCAGGAATATTTTTATAAATCCTATGCTTTAAATTCGTTGGTAAGTGTCTAAATTTTTATGGAGACTAGGATAAAAAAATTGCAATTTAAACGGATAATTATTATCACTCTATTGTTCTTGAGTGCGGGCGCTGTTATTTTCACCCAGCAATCTGAGACAGTACAAAACCGGATCTATAAGATCGACGGTTATAATTATTTGTCTGCAAACGAATTTGCCAACAGCCAGCATATCCGCAGCGAATTCTATGAACATAATCTAAAACTTGTGCTCAGATTTCCCAATAAGAAGGCCGTACTTTCAGCGGATTGCTCATTTATAAAGGTTCAGGATGTGATCTATCAACTGCCCGCTCCTGTGATTTATGACGGCAATGATTTTTATGTCCCGGCGCTTTCCTTTTCCAGGATTCTGAATCTGGAGAATCTTACGGAGGTTACTGTGGACATCCGAAAAGAACGAGTGACTGCATCTTCACCCGATTACAATATATATGACCTAAATGTTGGTAACAGGACGAACGGCAGCATTATAACCATAAGAACTTCCCGGAAATTCAACAGAGATGAGGTTGCTATATCTTTCAACCAGGCTGGTTGGATGAGTTTGACTGTGTTAGGGGGAAAGGTGGATTCCATCAACGTTGTTGAGTCGGACATCCAGAACCCAATCCGCCGGCTGAATTGTGTGCAAAGGGATGAGTCCGCCCAATTATCGTTTCTTCTGCAGTATGCAATTGATGATTATGAAATTTCATTTGAGGATAAGGCTATTATCATCTCTTTGAGGACCGACATCGTCGAAACGGCTCGAAAAATAAGAGACATGCGCAATAAATGGATGCTGGATACGATTGTCATCGATGCGGGACATGGGGGAAAGGACCCTGGAGCGATTGGCATCTGCAATTTGCAGGAAAAGACGGTTGCGCTGGATATTGCAAAAAAAGTAGGTCGGCTGATTGAAAAAAATATGGGAGTCAAGGTTATTTATACAAGGGAAGAAGATCGCTTCATCCCCCTCTGGAAACGCACAAAGATCGCCAATGAATCAGGAGGCAAATTGTTCATCAGCATTCATGCCAATACTTCAGCGAAATCATCCCGCGCTAGGGGATTTGAAACCTATCTTCTACGGCCGGGGAAAACACAAGATGCGATTGATGTAGCGAAAATTGAAAATTCTGTAATTGCTCTCGAAGATGATCCAGATGACATAACCCGCTATTCAGATGAGAACATTATCCTGGCAACGATGGCACAAAGCGCATTTATGAAGGAAAGTGAATTTCTTGCGGCTGAAATCCAAAAGCAATTGAAAAAAAAATTATCCTCAAAAAATCGAGGGGTCAAACAAGCCGGATTTCATGTACTGGTTGGTGCGTCCATGCCCAATGTTCTGATTGAAGTCGGCTTTCTAAGTAACAAACAGGATTGCCATGAGCTCGGTAGAGCGAGTTCACGCAGTAAAATTGCTGATGCCATATATTCAGCGATTGTTATTTTTAAAGATAAATATGAAAGTACCATCATTGGGGAAAACCACTAAGGCTCCGGACGCACCCATAGGAATATTTGACAGCGGTTTAGGTGGATTGACGGTACTCAAAGCCATGCAAAAACTATTGCCGAATGAATCCTATCTGTATTTTGGCGATACCGCACATGTTCCCTATGGTTCGAAAAGTAATGAGACTGTTTTTAAATATTCTGATCAAATCACTGATTTTCTGATTGGTCAAGACGTGAAACTAATTGTCGTTGCCTGTAACACTTCATCATCAGTAGCGTTAACAAAATTAAGACAAAAATACAGAACTCCCGTAATTGGAGTGGTAGAACCTGCTGTGAAAAAGGCGGTTCAGCTAACACAAACCCAATCTATTGGTGTCATCGGTACCCGGGCGACAATTAGATCAGGCTCCTATCGAGAGCTCATTCGGAAAAATCTACCGGATTCACAAACTATTGCAAAAGCATGTCCTTTGTTCGTCTCACTGGTGGAGGAGGGTTGGGAGAACACAGTGGTGGCAAGTGAAATAGCCCAAATCTACCTCTCAGACATGCTCAAAGATAGTATGGATACTTTAATCTTAGGCTGTACGCATTATCCTGTTCTTATGGCTACGATCCAGAGCATCGTAACAGACCAGGTGAAACTGATTAATTCTGGAGAGGAAGTTGCCCATACCGTAAAAAATTATCTAAAAGATAATGACCTGTTGTCTTACAATCCGAAGCCGTCTGAAATTTTCTTTATTACCGATTTGCCCCAATTATTCGATAAACTCGGGAGCAGGCTGTTAGGCCGTCAATTAAGTAATGTAAAGTATATCCAACCACTTTGAATGATACTCTCCAATATTTATTCTCGAGACGAAACCTTGGAATAAAATTAGGATTGGAAAGGACCTTTGCCCTTCTTCAGGCCTGCGGAGAACCCGGGGAAGCCCTACCTATTGTACAGATCGCCGGGACTAATGGCAAAGGTTCTACAGCAGCATTTTTAGCTGCGGTATTGCGGAAAGCAGGCTATACTGTTGGTTTGTCAACCTCCCCCCATCTTGTCCGGGTAAACGAACGCATTCGCGTCAATGGAATCGTCATTCCGGATGAGGAGATTGTCAATTTTGTTAAAAAGTATCAAAAAGCTATTGAGGAAATAAGGGCATCATTTTTCGAAATTCTGACAGTAATGGCATTATGGTATTTCAAACAGCAAGCTGTCGATATTGCCGTAATGGAGACGGGACTCGGAGGAAGATTAGACAGTGTTTCAGCAGTAAAGCCCTTACTCACGCTGATGACAACCATTTCGCTGGATCATGTTGAAATATTGGGTCATAGCCTTGAGCAGATAGCTCACGAAAAAGCCGGAATCTTCAAAACTGGGATTCCATGTCTTTCCGTAAAACAGCAGGATAATGTTTGGGATGTTCTCTTCACAGAGGCCAAGGGAAAAAACACGCCCCTATTTCAGGTTGATGAGACAGTTGCAAAAAACTGGTCTCTCTCATTGGCAGGAGACCACCAACTGAAAAACGCTGCTCTAGCTATTCAAGCAATTCAGTTTCTTCCAAATTTTTCTGTAACAGAAAATCAGATAAGGCAAGCCCTAAAAAATTGTAAATGGCCTGGTAGAATTCAGGTAATCGGAGTCAAACCGCTAATTATTTTCGATGTTGGGCACAATGAAGACGGGGTCAGAGCCTTTTTAAATGTCTTTCAAAAAAATACGATTAAGGGGAACAAAAACCTCGTAATTGCACTAGAAGCACGCAAGAATATCTCTGGAATAATACCTGATCTGGAAAAGGAATTTGACCACATTATATGCACAGAAACAGAATCACATTCAAGAATGCGAGCCCAAATATTAGGGAATCAATTTACAGAAACCGGAAAAGTCCAAATTGAACCAGATGCCATGAAAGCCCTTGAACTGGGTATGAAACTAACCTGTCCTGATGATGTTTTGGCAATAGTGGGGACTCATTACCTCGGAAATGCCGTTCATAATTCCTTTAAAATTACTTTTGAGTAATAAGAAAACCGTAGTAATTTTTCGTTGCGGGATTACCGCCATTCCCGAGATTAATAATTTGACCACTATTCGTTATTTCCGGATTCAGATAATCTAAAAACTCAAAAGGAACACATGGAGATTAATGAGCTTCAATCTTTAACTGTTAAAGATCTTCAAAAATTTGCCCAAGATATTGGTGCTACTGAATATTCAGGGCTCAGAAAACAGGACCTGATAAAACGTGTATTAGAAGTCCAGGCAGAAAATAACGGAAATATTTTCGCAGCAGGCGTTCTCGAAATTTTACCCGACGGTTACGGTTTCTTACGTTCGCCGGATTATAGTTATCTCCCAGGCCCGGACGATATTTACATCTCCCATTCTCAGATCAAAAAATTCAGTTTAAAAACAGGTTCACAAGTATCCGGGCAGGTTCGCCCACCCAAAGATAGCGAGCGTTTTTTTGCTTTGCTAAAGGTAGAAAGTATCAATGGTTTGCCTCCCCACGAAGCGAAACAGATGATCCATTTTGATAACCTAACGCCTCTGTTCCCTGAAGAAAGAATGAAACTGGAAGCATCCGCTCATGAATATTCTACTCGGATAATCGATATGATCGCTCCAATCGGAAAAGGCCAAAGGGGATTAATTGTCTCACAGCCCAAAACCGGTAAAACTATCCTGCTGCAAAAAATAGCCAACGCTATTTCGGCGAACCATCCAGAAGTGAGACTGAATATTCTGCTGATAGACGAACGCCCTGAAGAAGTTACTGAGATGTCGAGAAATGTTGACGCGGAAGTCGTTGCATCGACTTTTGATGAGCCCGCAGAACGTCACGTCAACGTCGCTGAAATGGTACTGGAAAAAGCTCGGCGGCAAGTCGAAGCTGGTCACGATGTTGTTATCCTGCTGGATTCTATAACACGGTTGGCGAGAGCATATAATTCGGTGATGCCGCACAGCGGAAAGATCCTGTCTGGTGGTGTTGACTCAAATGCTCTGCATAAACCCAAAAGATTCTTCGGCGCGGCTCGTAATGTAGAAGGTGGAGGAAGCCTGACCATCATCGCCACAGCCCTGGTTGATACCGGCAGCAGAATGGACGAAGTGATCTTTGAAGAGTTTAAAGGAACGGGAAACATGGAGCTTGTCCTTGACAGGTCACTTAGTGAGAAGCGAGTCTTTCCCTCTATTGATATCGTGAGATCAGGGACTCGCCGTGAAGATAAACTGCTAAGCCGAAAAGATCTTTCCAGAGTCTGGTTATTAAGAAAACTGCTAAGTGGAATGACAAATATCGAATCAATGGAATTTTTGTTGGACAAGTTGTCAAAAACAAAAAGTAACCGAGAATTCCTTGATTCAATGAGTTCATGAATAACCCCCAAAAATAAAAATTATTATTATGAATTTAATATCACAACAATCAAGAGCACATTCAATTTTTGTACGGTTCACAACTTCGGAGCCATTAAAAATCACGCCTTATGTGGTCAAGGGCCACTTAATGAAATATCACCCCAATGAAAGATTTGTATCCTTTATTAATGGTGAATTGCACGGCATATATCTTTATCCTCGTATTCAGGTAAAAATCTTAAGAGAGCAACTTTGTTTTTTTGCCGTCAACGAAGGAGTTTCAGCTGCCCTTTCACTATCTGAAAAATTGGAATATTTGCAGATAGAGGATAAGAAATATGAGGTCGTGGATAAACAAATTACGGAACAGGACAATGAACTGTTTGTGGTAAAATCGGATCAATATTTCAAATATAAATTCATCACTCCCTGGGTTGCTCTGAATGAAAAACAACTCAGTCAATACGAGCCTATGTTTTCCAGTGAACGCCGGAATATGCTCAATCTTCTATTAGAACGAAATCTGGATTTTGTCGCAAATGACCTTGGCCGTTTCAATGATGAAAAAATTGAAGTCCGATTTGTATCCAGTTCATTGACACCAAAAACCATCGAGTATAGTAAATTTGGATCTTTCAAAGGATTTTTCACTTCAAATGTGGTCATTCCGGATTACCTCGGTCTTGGCAATAGCATCTCAAAGGGACTCGGAACATTGGTTCAATTAAAAGAGCGCGAACCACAACCTGAAATAGAGGAAAATCCCCCCGCTTAATTCGATTGTATAGCAATCCGCTATCCCGTTAAAATAACCAGCCTTTTTTAAGGGATAAATTGTGATTACGGACCGAATTTCCAGAATAACTCCGCTGGCAACTTTACAGATGACCAGCAAAGCCGCCCAGTTACGAAAAGCCGGCGTCAACATTGTTAACCTCAGTGTTGGTGAACCCGATTTTCCGACACCCAATGCAATTCAAACCGCAGGAATCCGGGCTATTGTCAATAACAAAATACGATACACGGCTGCCGAGGGATTACTGGAACTCAGAGAAGCTGTCTGTAACAAACTACAGCGGGATAATGAACTCTCTTACGACCCTGAGAATGTTATAATTTCCAATGGTGGGAAATACGCCCTCTACAATATTTGCCAGGTTCTTTTTCAGGAAGGCGATGAGGTCATCCTGTTCACCCCTTATTGGGTATCCTATCCCGATTTGATCAGAGTTACCGGTGCTGAACCTGTCTTTGTGGATACTGATCCGAATTCCCAATATGAACCTGTGTTGGAGGATTTGAAAAGAAAGATCACCTCCAGAACCAAGGGCATTATCGTTAATTCTCCCACTAATCCAACCGGAGGAGTGTGGAGCAATTCAGCTGTACAACAAGTATTGGAGTTGGTCTCTGACCGGGATATCTGGATCATCTCGGATGAATGTTATGAACAATTTGTCTATGATGGTCCCTTTGTCA